>NZ_LOSU01000044.1:0-3644 GCF_001522185.1 Burkholderia sp. RF2-non_BP3
GCGCCCGCCTTCGCGAGCTCCAGTGCGATTTCCTTGCCGATGCCGCTTGCGGCGCCCGTGACGACTGCGGTCTTGCCGCTCAGATCTGCTGCCATGTCCGTCTCCTTCCGTTATCGGATCGAAAAAGCGCGCCCCGCTGCATCCGCCTTCGTCGCGCGGTCGTGCAGGCAGGCCAGCCGCTATTGTGCACGATCGGCCCCGCCGTTCGCGCGCAAAACGTCTAAGCTTAATGTCGGTTCCGGGTCGCGGGAGACGCCCATGCACTATCGACGACTAGGCCGCTCCGGCCTGCAGATCAGCGCGCTTTCGCTCGGCTCGTGGGTCACCTACGGCAACCAGGTCGACCAGCGGGTTGCCCGTGAATGCCTTGCGGCGGCCCGCGATGCGGGCGTCAATTTCTTCGACAACGCCGAGGTCTATGCGGGCGGCAAATCCGAGGAAATCATGGGCCAGGCGCTCAAGTCGCTCGGCTGGCCGCGCGTCAGCTATCTCGTGTCCACCAAGTTCTTCTGGGGACTCGCGGAAGCGCCGAACCAATACCACACGCTGAACCGGAAATATCTGCTGAACGCGATCGACGGCTCGCTGCGCCGGCTGCAGCTCGACTATGTCGACCTCGTGTACTGCCATCGCCCCGATCCGAACACGCCGATCGAGGAGACCGTCTGGGCGATGAGCGACATGATCGTACGCGGCAAGGCGCTGTACTGGGGCACGTCCGAGTGGAGCGCCGACGAGATTCGCGCCGCGTACGAAATTGCCGAGCGGCACCATTTGCACAAGCCGGTCGTCGAGCAGCCACAGTACAACCTCTTCCATCGTATCCGGGTCGAGCAGGAATACGCGCGGCTCTATGAAGACTACGGTCTCGGCCTGACGACCTGGAGCCCGCTGGCATCGGGGCTGCTCACCGGCAAGTACCGGAACGGGGTACCGCCGGGTAGCCGCGCGCAACTGCCGGGCTACGACTGGCTCCGCGCCCGGCTGACGGATTCGGCCAGCAACGACGTGGTCGAACGGCTCGGCGCGATCGCGGCCGAATTCGGCTGCAGCACCGCCCAACTGTCGATCGCATGGATACTCGCGAATCCGCGCGTGAGCTCTGTCATTACGGGCGCGTCGCGGATCGAGCAGATCGGCGACAACATGCGCGCGCTCGACGTCGCCGCGAAGCTGACGCCGGAGGTCAAGCAACGTATCGAGGAGGTCGTCGGCGACGCATTCGAGTAAGGCGACTCACGCCCACTCGCGTACAATACGCGGCCGCATTGGCGCGCGGCCCGACGGCCACGCGCAATCGTCCGTTTTCATCGATTCATCCTTCGTTTCAGGCAGCCCGCCATGCTCAGTTATCGTCACGGTTTTCATGCAGGCAACCACGCGGACGTGCTCAAGCACGCCGTCGTCGTCCAACTGCTGCGCTACCTGAACAAGAAAGACAAGTCGTACTGGTACATCGACACGCACGCCGGCGCCGGCGTGTATTCGCTGCGCGAAGGTTATGCCGCCAAAACGGGGGAATTCGACACCGGCATTGGACCGCTGTGGAACGAAAAGAACCTGCCCGAGGCGCTCGGTGATTACGTCGACGAGGTGCGCGCGCTGAACGACGACGGCGAGCTTCGCTACTATCCGGGCTCGCCGTATCTCGCATGGCGATCGATGCGCGAGCAGGACCGGATGCGCCTGTTCGAAATGCATACGACGGAAATCGACGTGCTGCGTCACAACTTCCGCGATGCTGGGCGCCGTGCAATGATTTTCGCCGGTGACGGCTTCGAGGGCATCAAGGCGCTGCTGCCGCCGCCGCCACGACGCGCGCTGGTGCTGATCGATCCGTCCTATGAGGACAAGAAGGACTACGCGCGCACGGTGACTTGCGTAACCGAATGCCTGAAGCGTTTCGCGACCGGCTGTTACGCGATCTGGTATCCGCAGGTTGCGCGGGTGGAATCGCAGCGTTTTCCGGAGCAGCTCAAGCGCCTGCAACCGAACAACTGGCTGCACCTCACGCTGACGGTATCGAATCCGCCGGCAGACGGCCTGGGCCTTTACGGCAGCGGGATGTTCATCCTGAATCCGCCGTACACACTCGCGCAGAGCATGAACGAAGCGCTGCCCTATCTCGTCGAACGACTGGGACAGGATAGCGGCGCCCGGTGCCAGATCGAGCAGCGCGGGAACTGAGCGGACGTCTTGCCGTTATGGCTGCGGTCTGGGCGTGGGTCTCTGCTGATTGGCTGGCGACACGCCCCAGCCGGGCACATTGATATACGGCGCGACAAACAGCGGGATCGATGAATTCGCCCCCTGCCCGGCCGGCGCTCGCATGCCTGCGGGCTCGACGATCGGCTCGGACGATAACGGAGCCGATTGCAATACCAGGCCGCCCTTGCCATCCTGGATCCCACGTTGTGTATCGAGAATCAGCGGCTTGGACGTCGCCGCCGCCCCGGCCGCCACGCCGTGAGCGAGCACGACAGCCCCCAGAACGAGACGCACGCGAGAAACGTGACGCACATCGAGACGCAAGTGCATGGTCGTATTCTTCCGGTTAAAAACAGGCCCATACCATAGCGCCGCGCCGACGATTTCGCCAGATCAAGCGCACAAAAAACAAAGCCCCGTCAACACGGGGCTTGCTTTTCGTTCGGTGCCACGCGGCACCTGACGGTGACTCTGATTACAGCGAGTAGCCGTTGGTTTCGAGCGAGCGGATGCGGCTCTCGAGTTGGACGATGTCCGACGACGTGGCGAGGTATGCCTCACGGCGCTCACGTTCTGCGGATTCGAACCAGTTGCTCAGCTTTTCAACGATGTAGGCGATCATGATGTTCTCCAAGGAAGGGGGACCCCTGGCGAATCGAGATGCAGGGATTTCCCGTATAGGGTTATCCCGAATTATAGCGATGCCGCACCAAGATGCTAGTGAAATGCTTGCATGGAATCCATTCCATTTCGGAATGGTTTGTGAAGTATCTGCTTTAACTCATTGATTTTTATGAACATCGAGTCAATGCCTCTTTTCGACCTGGAGGGCATGCACTAATCTGGTTCACTGATCGGTTCGGCCAGGCGCGCCAAGATCGGGCATTCAGGTCGTTCGTCACCATGGCAGTGCGCGGCGAGATCGGCGAGCGTATTGCGCATATCGCTCAATTCCGCGATGCGTTTGTCGAGTTCGGCCACGTGTCCGAGGGCGATCGACTTCACTTCGACGCTGGCGCGGGTACGGTCCTGCCAGAGCATCAGCAGCTTGCGGATATCCTCGACGAGAAAACCGAGCCGCCGCGCCTGGCGGATGAAGCGCAGGATATGGACTTCGTCCGAACCGTAGATCCGGTATCCGGCGTCGCTACGCTTGCTGGGCGCAAGAAGACCAACCTGTTCGTAGTACCGAATCATTTTTGCGCTGACGCCGGATTCGCGCGAGGCGTCGCCGATATTCATTCTCTGCCCTCTCTCTCCATCAAGCACTGGTTCGAACATGAACATCGAGGCAAGCAGCCGTCGACGACACTTCGATCGTATCAAATCGCGAGATTTCGTTCCGGCGCGGGCGGTGACAAGCGGTGGATTCCGGCGACGCGCTTGGACAGCAAACGGAGAGGTTCGATTGCCTGCACTCGCGTTTTCGCCGCCCC
>NZ_LOSU01000045.1:0-1099 GCF_001522185.1 Burkholderia sp. RF2-non_BP3
TCATGTCGCCCTCACTGCGTCAGCACGACGCCGCTGGCCGGCGACCACGACACGAACACGTCGTCGTTCCACGCCGGCGCGCTGTCGTGCATCAGGTGCGAGCTCGACAGGTTCGACACCACCGTCTTGCCGCTCGGCAAACGCACGTGATACAGCGAGTACGCACCCATGTACGCGATGTCGGTCACCACGCCGCGCGCCCAGTTGTGATGCGAGCCGGGCTTTTCGCGGGACACGTGCACGCGTTCCGGGCGCACCGAGATGCCGACCGGCATGCCGAGCGGGCCCGTCACGCCGTGGCTCACGTACATGCGTGCCTCGAGGTCGTCGCTCTCGACGAAGATGTGATCGGGTTCGTCCTCGACCACGCGCCCTTCGAACAGGTTCGTCGAGCCGATGAACTCGGCCGAGAAGCGGCTGTTCGGGTATTCGTACACTTCGCCCGGCGTGCCGATCTGCACGATCTTGCCTTCGCTCATCACCGCGAGGCGGCTCGCCATCGTCATCGCCTCTTCCTGGTCGTGCGTGACCATCACGCAGGTCACGTCGACCTTCTCGATGATGTTCACGAGTTCGAGCTGGGTCTTCTGGCGGATCTTCTTGTCGAGCGCGGACATCGGCTCGTCGAGCAGCAGCAGCTTCGGGCGCTTCACCAGCGAGCGGGCGAGCGCGACGCGCTGCTGCTGCCCGCCCGACAGTTGATGCGGCTTGCGCTTCGCGTACTTGCTCATCTGCACGAGCGCGAGCGCGTCGGCCACGCGCTCCTTGATTTCGTTCTTCGGCGTGCCTTCCTGCTTCAGTCCGAACGCGACGTTCGACTCGACCGACATGTGCGGAAACAGCGCGTACGACTGGAACATCATGTTCACCGGCCGGCGGTACGGCGGCAGCGACGCGAGGTCCTCGCCGTCGACGAAGATCTTGCCGGAGGTGGCCGTTTCCAGCCCGGCGAGCATGCGCAACAGTGTCGACTTGCCGCAGCCCGAACTGCCGAGCAGTGCGAACAATTCGTTCTTCGCGATCGTCAGGTTGACGTTGTCGACGGCCGTGCTGTCGCCGAACTTCTTCACGACGTTTTCGATGCGCACGAAGGCGTCGT
>NZ_LOSU01000046.1:0-1877 GCF_001522185.1 Burkholderia sp. RF2-non_BP3
GCGACCATTTCCGGCATGCCGGCCTACCGCGCGCTGGCCGCCGAAGCCGAGCAGGATTACGAAGGCTTCTGGGCGCGTCTCGCGCGCGAGGGCCTGACCTGGCACAAGCCGTTCACCAAGGTGCTCGACGAGAGCAATGCGCCGTTCTACAAGTGGTTCGACGACGGCGAACTCAACGCGTCGTACAACTGCCTCGACCGTCACGTCGAAGCCGGCAACGGCGAACGCGTCGCGGTGATCTTCGAAGCCGACGACGGCACCGTCACGCGCGTCACCTATGCCGACCTGCTCGCTCGCGTATCGCGCTTCGCGAATGCGCTGAAGAAACGCGGAATCGGCAAGGGCGATCGCGTCGTCATCTACATTCCGATGTCGATCGAGGGCATCGTCGCGATGCAGGCCTGCGCGCGCATCGGCGCCACGCACTCGGTCGTGTTCGGCGGCTTCTCCGCGAAATCGCTCAACGAGCGGCTCGTCGACGTCGGCGCGGTCGCGCTCATCACCGCCGACGAGCAGGCGCGCGGCGGCAAGACGCTGCCGCTCAAGAGCATCGCCGACGAGGCGCTCGCCATGGGCGGCTGCGAAGCCGTCAAGAGCGTGATCGTCTATCGCCGCACCGGCGGCAAGATCGACTGGCACGCCGGGCGCGACCTGTGGATGCACGAGATCGCCGACGGCGAATCCGATACGTGCGCACCGGAATGGGTCGGCGCCGAGCATCCGCTGTTCATCCTGTATACGTCGGGCTCGACCGGCAAGCCGAAGGGCGTGCAGCACAGCACCGGCGGCTATCTGCTGTGGGCCGCGCAGACGATGAAGTGGACCTTCGACTGGAAGCCCACCGACGTGTTCTGGTGCACGGCCGACATCGGCTGGGTCACGGGCCACACGTACATCACCTACGGCCCGCTCGCGTGCGGCGGTACGCAGGTCGTGTTCGAAGGCGTGCCGACCTGGCCGGACGCCGGCCGCTTCTGGAAGATGATCAACGATCACAAGGTCACGGTGTTCTACACCGCGCCGACCGCGATCCGCTCGCTGATCAAGGCCGCCGAGGCCGACGACAAGGTTCATCCGAAGAGTTACGACCTGTCGAGCCTGCGCATCATCGGCACGGTCGGCGAACCGATCAATCCGGAAGCGTGGATGTGGTACCACAAGCACGTCGGCCAGGAACGCTGCCCGATCGTCGACACGTGGTGGCAGACCGAAACCGGCGGCCACATGATCACACCGCTGCCGGGCGCGACGCCGACGGTGCCGGGTTCGTGCACGCTGCCGCTGCCGGGCATCATGGCCGCGGTGGTCGACGAGACGGGGCAGGACGTACCGAACGGGCAAGGCGGCATTCTCGTCGTCAAGCGTCCGTGGCCGGCGATGATCCGCACGATCTGGGGCGACCCGGAGCGTTTCAAGAAGAGTTACTACCCGGAAGAACTCGGCGGCACGCTCTACCTCGCCGGCGACGGCACGGTGCGCGACAAGGACACCGGCTACTTCACGATCATGGGCCGCATCGACGACGTGCTGAACGTGTCGGGTCACCGGCTCGGCACGATGGAGATCGAGTCGGCGCTGGTTTCGCACGAGCTGGTCGCGGAAGCGGCGGTGGTCGGCCGCCCGGACGACACGACGGGCGAGGCGGTGGTCGCGTTCGTGGTGCTGAAGCGTTCGCGCCCGGAGGGCGAGGAGGCGGCGGCGCTCGCGAAGACGCTGCGCGACTGGGTCGGCAAGCAGATCGGGCCGATCGCGAAGCCGAAGGACATCCGCTTCGGCGACAACCTGCCGAAGACGCGCTCGGGCAAGATCATGCGGCGCCTGTTGCGCTCGCTCGCCAAGGGCGAGGCGATCACGCAGGACACGTCCACGCTCGAGAA
>NZ_LOSU01000047.1:0-521 GCF_001522185.1 Burkholderia sp. RF2-non_BP3
GATCGCGCGATCCTCGTCGAGTCGAACGACAGCGTCGAGCCGCTGGCCGTCGCGAAGATCCTGAAGGCGCTGGTCGACAAGGAACAGCCGCAACTCGTGATCCTCGGCAAGCAGGCGATCGACGACGATTCGAACCAGACGGGCCAGATGCTGGCCGCGCTGGCAGGCCTGCCGCAAGCGACGTTCGCATCGAAGGTCACGATCGCCGATGGTCGTGCCACGGTCGCCCGTGAAGTCGACGGCGGCGCGGAAACGCTGTCGCTGACGCTGCCGGCAGTCGTGACGACCGACCTGCGCCTGAACGAGCCGCGTTACGTGACGCTGCCGAACATCATGAAGGCGAAGAAGAAGCCGCTGGAAACGGTGAAGCCGGAAGACCTGGGCGTGGACGTCGCGCCGCGTCTGAAGACGCTGAAGGTGGCCGAGCCGCCGAAGCGCGCGGCCGGCGTGAAGGTGCCGGACGTGAAGACGCTGGTCGAGAAGCTGAAGACCGAAGCCAAGGTGCTGTAAGAGGGAGCGGA
>NZ_LOSU01000048.1:0-9608 GCF_001522185.1 Burkholderia sp. RF2-non_BP3
GCCATGCTGCGTGACGGCACCATTTACCAACCCAAGTCAGCCCCTAACGCTTGACGAAACATATAGGGGCACCCCCCGAAGAACCATACGTGCGAGCGTTCCCCTGCATACGGCTCGAGCACAGCATGAAGCGTCGCGCTGACGCCGGCCTCGCCAACTGCACGAGCACTTCGCCAGCATCCAGTTGTTGATTCGCCTCATCACTGAGACGAAGGGCGCTGAACCGTAGTCATACCAGTCTCTCACAAGATTCCCCTCGGTGAATCTCAAACGTGGACTTGCGACAACTGCACCACGCGGTGGTCTGCACCTTTTCAGGCCAGGGCAAAATTTGAACCCGCATTTGGGCGATCACAGCCCGGCATTCGATTTTCCCGCATTCTCTTGTCTGCTCCTCCAACAGCTCGCCTTGCGGCTCACCTGCCACGGGTCCGGTTTCAGACCGATGGCGGAGAATCGTGCTTACCACGTTCCCGTTCCTGCCGACCCTCAAACGGGTTGAACTTCACCTCGCAGCGAGCGCCCTCTTTTGGACGCAAGTTCGAGCCAAGGTAAAGTCGCCGATACCCCCTTCTCACTCAACCTCCTAGTAACCGAGCGTTGAGCAAATCCACTGTCTTTTCGTCTCGCTTTCCGCCAAAATACTTCTCTAGCGCGGTAGCGAATACGCTTCCACTGTCGGCAGCCGCCATCGAGAACAATGTCATCGATGAATGAAATTTCATTGCATCCACGACGCCAAAAATTTCTTGAATCGACCGTCCTTTTATTTGATTTACGGCCTCAGTCATTTCCGTTATACGCTTACCCAGCTCGGGATGCGACAAGTAGCTGATAGCCTCCGACAACGAACCAATCGCGAACCGCTTAGCGTTGTCACTCATCCCGAGCCCCTTGAGCTGGGGAAACATGTACCACATCCAGTGCGATTCCTTACATCCGTTGCGCAGTTCCTTTATGGCCGCATTAAAAGTCGAGGCCTGAACGTTCACAAAGCGTGAAAGGTCGTAGCGGTCGCTCACCGTACCCGAGATCTTCCGCTCGCGCCCCACTTGCGATCCGCACACGTTATCTGAAAAGTGGCTTAGCAGGTCGCCAGTCAATTCAACCGCTTGATTGGGTACAGCCGCATTGTAATGACTTGTTCCATTATAGAAGATTGTAATTGGCTCACCGCCATCACTCGCACTGGGGTGCACAGTAAACACCGTTTCGCGACACTTATCCAAAATTCTAATTGGGCGACGCAATACATTCGCCAACAAATATGGAACAATATCGCCCTTTTCCCATTCTCCTTCACGCACCAATTTTAAAGCGAGCGACTCGACATCGTTGCCAACCACAAAAGGCGCATAACTCCCCTCGTTTGATCGCAGTTCTCTGACCGCTTCGGATCGAAGCGTACTCGCACCTCGACCTAAATCTCCCGATTTGTTAAGCGCCTCGAAAAAGCAATTGCCATCGGAGTCAACGACCTCTTCGTCAAGAGTGCTTCGGTAAGACTTGTACGCCAGCTTGCTGGCCCCGGCATGCATCTCTTTCACCAGCGCTAGCGAGCCCTCCTCGAGCTGAGCCATTTGACTAATTTCCGCGATCAGACGATATGCCGAGGCTACCTGTTCGTATGATGCGGCTGCATTCAAGGGCCTCTTTGCCAGTTCGTATGACTGCGCTGCCTGCATGGCGATGACGGCCGCCTCCTCGCAAAACGCAATTCGCTGATCTGGGTCGTGTGCTTCATCGCAGCCCGCTCGTCGGTAGGCCTCGCTCACCTTTGCATAAATCGACGCAACTCCCCCCAAATCCGCCTCGTCATGCCGAGCCCGATTCAGCAGCGCGTGGATGCAGGCCGCCTCATCCACACCGATATTGTCAGCATTAGTGCACGTGAGTCGATGAAGTAGCGTATTGTCACCGCCGACGGTCACGCACAACAACCGCCCTGCTTCAAACTCCGTCAAATCATACTGCCCGCCCCCAAAGTGGTCCGCAGTCAGTTGCATGCGACGCCCACCCGAAAAGAACAACATGATCCGCCCCCCATCAGACACTTCAAACTTTTGAAATGTCATGATATCCGGCGGATTATCCAACAAGCGGTCCTGCTGAACGAGCGGGTCGTTTTTGCCCCGATGCGAACACGATGCGACCCGCCCATCACTCGAAACGACGCTTGAGATACAAGCCATAGGGGATCACCGTTTAATAGGCAATCGCGTGAAGTTGTCGGCGACGCCAGCCCGCGATTGGCCGGATGCCGAGGCTACGTGCCGCCCAATTCTGGGGATTTTGACCAAAGACACACGGCATTTTTCGCGTTTCCGACACGGATGACGAATTACTTCCATGCATCAACCGAAGCCAACTTCGCGCGATCAACAGTTTCACTAAGAGGAACAGACCGAACAGGTGCGCCGTGTTCCTGCACCAGGCCCCTGTCTGTATCATGTCTTGCGATGGCAAATAGATTCTTGACGAAGTGAACCAGAGTCGCTTGCCGCATCAAGCGACGTCAATAGACTTCCACAATCCTCACAGCTATTCCAAAGGAATTAGAACACTCCCCTTCCGTCTCGAATTTCACAAACCGCTCAAGAGGCAGCACCCGACGACCGCCAGCTCAAGCTCCGGCCAATGTATATCAAGAATTGCGATTACATCACGGATGACAAGGCTGCCATCACGCTACCTTGAGCATTGACTCAATATCCTGGCCATGACTGTACGTGTAAGGCGACTGGCCATCCGCAATCAATCGGTTTGCTATGCTATTCGGAGGTTGATTAATCAGAAGCGCGCAGCTAACGAGCAGCTCAGCCGCCGCTTCAATAATGAAATTCTACTAATTTCACGCTTATATCCTCTCGAAAGCGAGTGCGATCTTCACAAATTATGGATAATATTGCCAAAAAATGAGTGCTCAACTCAATTCTTTGCTCGAAATTCGAGAATATCCACTGACAATTGTACGTGCGCCCGCCACTGCAATCATGACGAGATGCCGAGAATTGGGTCAAGTCATAAACAACTCGCAGTCAATGCGCGCACGACGTTATCTTCGAGGCTTTTGTGCAGCTCGGCCAACTCATCACATTTTTTCTTATATTCGCCGTCGCTCATATCAGCAGGCGGAACCGACAATTTGTCCATATTCGCCACCACTGGCGCCAACCAACGCGTGAACGCATCGACGTGTGTTCGTTTCAGATGCTCCTTCCACGGTTCATACTTACACAAAAACTCTCGTAACTCTTCACTTGCCTCTAGACGCCGTACCGTCGCGATCGCCTGGATCAAGTCTTTTTGACTCACTCGTGCAGCAAACCGATGAAGCATGTGGATCGACTTGCCGGGAAGGTCGAGAGGCTCCTTCAGTTGTGTGCGGTAGGCCAGGTGGACTTCCACCGGATCGGATCCTGGTGTGCACTTTTCCCTGGCGATGCGTTCTACGACGGCCTGCCGGAACTTCTGCTTGCCGAGTCGAAGCAGTGCCTGTTGGGAAAAATCCCCCCGGGATGCCTTGTGATTGACAATCGCGTCCTCGACATACTCGAAGCCCAATGCCACGCGATCAGCACACGCACCGAGCGCGTCTTCCGCGATAGCAAAACAGGTCGACCTCAGCTCAGCCGAACGACCAAGCTCATCCAGCACGTCACAGATCCGTTGCGCCAGCAACGTGCGCGCGCCGCCATTCAGTGCTTCCGCAGTCTTGTCAAGACGGTCGAGCAGCGTCGCAAAATTGCACGCGTTGCGTTCGTCGTCGAAATGAGACCATTGAGTCGCTACGTGGTCGCACCCAGATGTCCAGCGGCTGACCGCCAGCATTAGCGCATTGTGGGGTGCACTGGGCCTTGCGTCGACCCGTGACGCATTCGAATCGCGACGATTCGCGCGACCATCAGGACCACACGTGTCACTCACATCCGGAACAGCGGATTGCGCGATCCGCTCACCGCGGTCCAGCGACGATGAGAGGTTCTGCTCCCCCAACAACCCTGGAACGCCGACAAGAACCGATGCGCCCGACTGATCACTCTGGCGAATCGAACCGACGATGCTCTCCCCACGTGACATCCCGGATGGATGATGAAGACCTTCGATGGCATCTCCTCCAACCGCTCCGTCGATCCAATTGACGTTCCCATTGATGTCGCCCCTGACGATTCCGCCGAGTTGAGTGACGCTTCCATTGACGTCCCCCCCGACAGTCCCGTCGAGTCGATCGACGCTCCCATTGATGTCTCCCCTGACAGTTCCGTCGAGTCGATTGACGCTTCCATTGACGTCCCCCCCGACAGTTCCGTCGAGTCGATTGACGCTCCCATTGATGTCTCCCCTGACAGTTCCGTCGAGTCGATTGACGCTCCCGTTGACGTCACCTTCAACGGTCCCGGCCAGTTGGTCTACGTCTCCGTTCACATCGCCTCTGACGATTCCAATCAAATTGCCGATCGAACCCAGCACGTCTCCGGTCACCGTCCCGGCAAGCTCGTCAATAGGACCTATCACGTCTCCTCGTACAGTCTCCACCGCCCTCACAACACGCCGGCCCTGAGCGGGGGTAGCGCTTAAAGTCGCATGCCGGGTTGATTGCCTACCTGACGTGAACGAGAAGCTCACGTTAACACAGCCATTGATCGCTCTTGAAAAGTGGCCTCGCCATCCAGAAAAGTCGTTGTTGCTCGCGAAGCCCGACTCATCTACATCGGATCGCGAAGGAGGGTAAGCACCCCAATTTGTGCCCGAATGGTGGGAACGAGCAGAAGCGGATGATAGAAAGTTGGTGCGAGAAATCGGCATGTTGTGGCTCCGCAAAAGCTGGACAATCAGGAAAGATCTACATAACACCTGTGATCCGCCCGGGCTTCCTAGACCAGATCTAGGGCGAGTTTTCCGGTGTTTCGGGTCCAGCCGGACCCACCGAAAGCACCAGCTGGCGGGCGAATTCAGTTGGTGCCAATTCTTTGAGCGCAGAGTGAGGACGGCTCTCGTTGTAATCCCGACGCCAAACCTCGATGATCGCTTTGGCTTCGCCCAGCGTCTCGAACCAATGTAGGTTCAAACGCTCGTCGCGGAATGATCCGTTAAATGTCTCGATGTGGCAATTGTCCGTCGGCTTGTCCGGGCGGCTGTAGTCGATTTTTGCGCGACAGTGATATGCCCACATGTCGAGCAGGCGCCCGGAGAATTTCCTGCCGTTGTCCACGAACAGGTGTCGCGGAGCTCCGCGTCTGACGGCGATATGATTCAATGCTGACACCGCGTGTTCGCCTCTCAAATGCTGTCCAACTTCGATGGCCAATGTTTCTTTCGTGAAGACATCCACGATCGTCAAGGTGCGGAACTTCGAACCATCAGCAAGCTGGTCGGCCACTAATGGTATGGTCCACCCGCTTCTTTTATCGTAGTGGCGCTACCACCCTTGGAGGTCGCCATGAACTCGGTCACGTTAGGAATCGATCTCGGCAAGCAATTTACGCGCCGAATACCGTGCGAGCAGCCTCGAAAGTCATGGCACTCATCCCTCGACACGCTCGACGGTACCGCAATGACCGATCTGACCGAGGCCCTGGCGAACTTCAACTTCTACGCGGCCATCTGGAAGGCGGCCGTCATCGGCGAGCGCAATGATCACCGCTTCCTGTACGAACCTGCGGGGGATGTCCTACTCGTAAGAGGCACGGGTGAACGCAAAGCAACACAAGCAACCTTCATCGCCGCTCCAACCACCGGACGAGGTGCAATGTGAAACCTACTCTCTATCTTTCGGTTTACGCAGCCGCGCTGGCAGCATCGCGGTGTCGTAGTGGTTGACGAAGTCCTGCGTTGTCGGGCCGTCTGCGCGTTCTTCTGCATGGCGGCCGCGTTGTGCTGCCGGTCGGCCGGTTCTATATGGAGCGTTTCAGGCAAGCGTAGGCATTCATGCGATCCGGCGCGCGCCTGCGGCGAAATGCCTCGAGCATTGGTCAAAAACGTGTAGCTGTCATCTCGCTGCCCCTTTATATAATGAGAATCACTCTCATTGTTTGTGGTGGACTTTAGCCAGCGATGCGCCTCTCGAACCTGACGAAATACACGCCAGCCCTCGTCGACCATGTCGACGACGTACAGCCGGACGACCCAATTGCGCAGCGTCTGCGCGATCTCGGCTTCGTGCCCGGCGAGCCGGTGCGCGTGGTAGCGCGCGGGCCATGGGGTGCCGACCCGATCCTGATCCAAATCGGTTCGACCCGCTTCGCGCTGCGCCGCGCGGAAGCAGAGCGCGTCAGCATCCGAGAGGCCGGCCGCTCATGAGTTCCGCTGCATTGCGCGTCGCGCTGGTCGGCAGTCCAAACTGCGGCAAGACTGCATTGTTCAACCAGTTGACGGGTGGCCGCCAAAAGGTCGCAAACTATGCGGGCGTCACCGTCGAGCGCAAGCTCGGGAAATATGTCTCGCCGTCCGGCCGGCAGATCCAAGTGCTCGACCTCCCGGGTGCCTACAGTTTCGATTCGACGAGCCCCGATGAGCGCATCACGCGCGACGTGCTGCTGGGCTACCATCCGGGCGAAATACCACCCGATCTCGTGGTCTGCGTGGTCGACGCAACCAATCTGCGCCTGCACCTGCGCTTCGTGCTCGAAGTGCAGCGCCTCGGCCGTCCGGTCGTGCTGGCGCTGAACATGATGGACGCCGCGGAGCGGCGCGGCATCCGCATCGATGTCGCTGCGCTGGAGCGCGAACTCGGCGTGACGATTGTCCAGACCGTGGCAGTCCGGCGCGAGGGCGTGAGCCCGCTCGTCGACGTGCTCGATCGTGAGCATCCGGGCAAGCGCGAGACAACGCCTGCGCCGGACCTCGGAAGCGGCCCGGACGCGATTCACGCGCGAGTGCGCTCGCTGCTTGCCACCGCGGTCGAGATGCCGCGCGCTACCGACGCGCGCGACGACCTCATCGACCGCTGGGCACTGCATCCGGTGCTCGGGCTCGTCATACTCGCTGCCGCGATGTTCCTGGTGTTCCAGGCGGTTTATTCGATTGGCAAGCCGATGACCGACGCAATCGGTGACGGCTTCGCGTGGCTCGGCACGCTGGCCGGGGCGTGGCTGCCAAGCGGGCCGCTGCTCGGTCTCATTACCGACGGTCTGATCGGTGGACTCGGCACGGTGGTCGGCTTTCTGCCCGAAATTTTGGTGCTGTTCCTGTTCATTCTGGTTCTGGAGGAGTCGGGCTACTTGCCGCGCGCCGCGTTCCTGCTCGACCGCACGATGGTGTCAGTCGGGCTTACCGGACGCTCGTTTATTCCGCTGCTGTCGAGCTTCGCGTGCGCGATTCCCGGCGTGCTCGGCACGCGCAGCATCACAGACTCGCGCGATCGGCTTGCAACGATTCTCGTTGCACCGCTGATGACGTGCTCCGCGCGCCTACCGGTCTATGCGTTGCTGATCGGCGCATTCATTCCGTCGCATCGCGTGCTCGGCCTGTTCAACCTGCAGGGCATCGTGCTGTTCGCGCTGTATGCTGTTGGAATCGGCGGCGCGATGCTGGTGGGCTGGATCATGAAGAAGCTGCGCGGTCACGCGGGCGAGCATGCACTCCTGATGGAACTGCCGTCGTATCGCCTGCCGCGGCCGCGCGACGTTTTGATCGGCCTATGGGAGCGCGGCTCGATCTTCATGAAGCGGCTGACCGGCGTGATCCTCGCACTGACCGTGCTGATGTGGTTCATCTCGACATTTCCGTCGCCACCGGCGGGTGCCATCGGCCCAGCGATTGACTACACGTTCGCCGGCTATCTGGGCCGCGGTCTGCAGCACGTGTTCGCGCTACTTGGCTTCAACTGGCAGATCAGCCTGTCGCTGATTCCCGCATTCGCCGCGCGCGAAACCGCTGTCGTGGCACTGGCGACCGTTTATGCGGTGAGCGGCGGCGACGCCGACATCGCGAGCGTCGGTCATGCGCTCGCCGCCAATTTCTCGCTCGCCAGTGCGTTGTCGCTGCTCGTGTGGTTCGCTTTTGCCCCGCAATGTATGTCGACGCTGGCCGTGATTCGCCGCGAGACCGGTTCGTGGCGCATCGTCGCGCTCGCGTTCGGCTACATGTTCGCGATGGCGTACACCGCGTCGTTCGCGACCTATCAGATTGCGAGGGCGTTGTCATGAGTTCAGGATTCGGTTGGCAGTACATGGTGGTCGCTATCCTTGTGATTGGCAGCGCATGCTTCGTGTTGTGCAGGTTCGCGCGCCGGCTGACGCGAAACTCTACGGTCGATGGCGGGTGCGGTGATGGATGCTGCGGATGCGCCGCCGACAACGAAGCGGCGTCGGTCGCCCGGGGCGAGCAGCCGCTGCGGTTTCATTTGCGCAGGCCGCAGGCACTGAGCGGCGCGCGCTCCCAGGCCGACGCGCTGCAATCAATGCGTCCCACGAAGTAATCTATGGCTACCGACGCAGGGCGTCCGGACCGTCCAATGGGACTTCGTGCTGCGCGGCGAAGTAGTCCAGGCGCGTCGACTGATACGCCGCCACGCTGAGTCCGCCCCTCCGCATCAAGCACTTCTTTGATGAAGCGTTGGCAGTTTATGTAAAAAATATAAACTGCCAACGCTTCATTCATCCTAGTCAGCCGCGGAACTCCGGCATGATTCGCTTCATGAATTCGTCTAACAGCGGGACGGTAAACGCTGTATCTCCGTAGGTCGGACTCCAGATCATGCCTTTGCTGATCGGTCCGCTGCGAATCGCTCCAAGAGACTCGACTTTACGGCCAAGTCGGGGCGCTATATCCCCCGACCGACGCGGGCCTGGACCAAGATCCGCCATCGCCCGTAGATACTGCTTCTCCGTCGGCGTGAGACGATCGAAACGGACCCGGAAGAAGCTCTCGTCCAACGCTGCGACGGCCAGCTCCGAGGCATTTGGTGACATCGGCCATGTGTAATCTGGGCTTGCGTCTGCGACATCCCATGCACTCTTGCGCCATTCCTGCAAAAAATAGGGGTAGCCTGAAGTCTCTTGAACGATGCGCGCGACCGCTTCGGGCTCGACATCGATGCCCTCCTCCTCGGCTGGAACCGTGATGGCGCGCTCGGCTTCGCCGATTGGGAGAGGTCCGATCTCGACAAAGTCGAACAAGCGTTCGGCGTAAGACTTCGCTTCCCCCATGCGACCTCGCAACTAAGGCAGACCCGCGCCGATCACGGTGACGTGCGGGCGCTGTTGCACGCAACGGTGGAGCGCCGAAATTAGGGCTGCGAGCCGCATATACGATCCAAGATTATTCAGGTTCGACGTTTTAGCCGATCGCGCTCCATTTTGACCTCGGCCAGTTCGCGCTTGGCCCGCGCCAGGTCGACCTCCACTTCTGTCAGTGGCTTCTGGTGCCGACCGACATCTTTCAGCTTGCCGGCCTTCGCCGCGCGTACCCAGTTTGCCAGCGTCTTGGTTGAAATCGACAACCGCCGGGAAGCTTCCGATACCCCCAACACCCTCAGTCAACGCCAGCTTGACCGCTTCGTCGCGAAGCTCCTTCGTATAGACCGCCCTTGGAATTCGATTCATCCAAGCCAACGTTTCTCGATTTTACGAAACGTTGACTTCCATTTTTCAGGTCGGCCCCAGTAT
>NZ_LOSU01000049.1:0-58585 GCF_001522185.1 Burkholderia sp. RF2-non_BP3
GGAATACAAAACGCCCGATGCGGTGCATCGGGCGTTCTAGCGTCTGGATACTGTCAACCTATTCCAGGACTTGACACGGGAGCGTTGCCGGAGCCGCATGGCGCGAGGCGCCAACGCGAATCTCAGTCTTCGTCGTCGAAGTCGGATTCATCGATCCAGTGGGCCTGGATCGCTTCGAGGATCTTCTCGCCCGAGTGCGCCGGGTCGTCGGTGAAGCCGTCCAGTTCGATGACCCATTGGCGCAGGTCGACGAAATTGATCCGCTGCGGATCGACGTCCGGATGCTTGTCTGCCAGCGCGATGGCGATTTCGCGCGAATCGGTCCATTTCATGCCCTGCTCTCCCGTGTACGCGGCGAGTCCGCCCCGCCGATCCGTCAGTGATTTTCCTTCGCGTGGTTGATCGAGTACTTCGGGATCTCGACCACCAGGTCAGAATCTTCCTTCACGATTGCCTGGCACGACAGGCGCGACGTCGGCTCGAGGCCCCACGCCTTGTCGAGCAGGTCGTCTTCGTCCTCGTCGGACGGGTCGAGATCGTTGAAGCCCTCGCGGATCACCACGTGGCAGGTCGTGCATGCGCACGACTTCTCGCACGCATGCTCGATCTCGATCCCGTTGTCGAGCAGGTTGTCGCAAATACTCTTGCCGGGCGTCGCGTCGATCACTGCGCCGTCCGGGCACAGTTCGACGTGAGGCAGCACCACCAGTTGAGGCATGTCCGTTCCGTCAGTCAGGGTGCGGCGACTGGCGCCGCACGGTTCAATATCGCGCGGGCCGTCGCCGGCCCGCGCGCAGTTCGTTCAGATCTCGTCGAGCCGTCGGCCCGACAGTGCGCGCTTGATGCTCTTGTCCATCCGGCGCGCCGCGAATTCGTCGGTGCCGTCGGCCAGCGTCTTGGTCGCGGTTTCGATCGCGTCCGTGTCGTCGCCCTGCGCGATCGTGCGCAGCGCGGCGACGAGCGCGTCGACCTGCGTGCGTTCGGTGTCGTCGAGCAATTCGCCGTCGGCCGCCAGCGCCGCCTGCGTCGCCTCGATCATCCGCTCGGCCTCGACTTGCGCTTCGCGCAGCGCGCGCGCCCGCATGTCGATCTCGGCGGTCTTGAAGCTGTCCTCGAGCATCTTCGCGATGTCGTCGTCGGCAAGGCCGTACGACGGCTTCACGACGACCGACGCCTCGACGCCCGAATGCTGCTCGCGCGCGAACACTGACAGCAACCCGTCGGCATCGACCTGGTAGGTCACGCGGATGCGCGCCGCACCGGCCGTCATCGGCGGGATGCCGCGCAGCTCGAAGCGCGCGAGCGACCGGCAGTCGGCGACGAGCTCGCGCTCGCCCTGCACGACGTGGATCGCCATCGCGGTCTGGCCGTCCTTGAAGGTCGTGAATTCCTGTGCACGCGCGATCGGAATCGTCGAATTGCGCGGAATGATCTTCTCGACGAGGCCGCCCATCGTCTCGACGCCGAGCGACAGCGGTATCACGTCGAGCAGCAGCCAGTCGTCGCCGCTGCCGCGATTGCCGGCGAGCAGGTCGGCCTGGATTGCCGCGCCGAGCGCAACGACCTGGTCCGGATCGAGATTGACGAGCGGCGGCTGGCCGAAATGCTTCGCGACCGCCTCGCGGATCACCGGCATGCGCGTCGCGCCGCCGACGAGCACGACGCCCTTGATGTCGGCCGGGCTCACCTGCGCATCGCGCAATGCCTTGCGGGTCGGCGTCAGCGTACGCTGCACGAGCGGCTCGACGAGCGCGGCGAACGTGTCGTGCGAGATCGTCTGCTCGATCCGGGCACCGCTCGACAGCGTCACGTCGAGCGACGCCTGCGGCGCGGACGACAGCGCTTCCTTCAGCACGCGCACGCGATCGAGCAGCAGGCGCACGTCCTCGGGCGCGAGCGCCTTCGCATCGATGCCGGCCTGCGCGAGCACGTGGCCGAACAGCGCGTGGTCGAAATCGTCGCCGCCGAGCGCGGAATCGCCGCCCGCGGCCAGCACTTCGAACACGCCCTTGGTCAGCTTCAGGATCGACAGGTCGAACGTGCCGCCGCCGAGGTCGTACACCGCATAGAGGCCTTCGGCCGCGTTGTCGAGACCGTAGGCGATCGCGGCCGCGGTCGGTTCGTTCAGGAGACGCAGCACGTTGAGGCCCGCAAGACGCGCGGCGTCCTTCGTCGCCTGGCGCTGCGCGTCGTCGAAGTACGCGGGCACCGTGATCACCGCGCCGACCAGTTCGTCGCCGAGCGTGTCTTCCGCGCGGTAGCGCAGCGTCGCGAGAATCTCGGCCGATACTTCGACCGGGCTCTTCACGCCGTCGATCGTGCGGATCTGCACCATGCCCGGTGCATCGACGAATTCGTAAGGCGCGTTCGCCGCGCCTTCGACTTCCGCCTTGCCACGGCCCATGAAGCGCTTGACCGACACGATCGTGTTGCGCGGATCGGTCGCGGCCTGTTCCTTCGCTTCGTGGCCGATGCGGCGGCCGCCCTGCTCCAGATAACGGACCACCGACGGCAGCAGCGCGCGGCCTGCCTCGTCCGGCAGCACTTCGGGCACGCTGTTGCGCACGGCCGCGACGAGCGAGTTCGTCGTGCCGAGATCGATCCCGACAGCGAGTCGCCGCTGGTGCGGCGCCGGCGCCATGCCCGGTTCGGAAATTTGCAGTAAAGCCATCTTGGTTCGTTCGGGCGCTCGGCCCGTTTGCTGCGCGTGCCGCGAGGCACGCGGTTAAGTTTCGAGGCGCTCGATCTGCGCGCCCACTTCCGACGCGACCCGTTCGATGAACATCAGCTGACGCACGGCTTCGGCGGCGGCCTGGTCGGCGGCGCTGTCGAGCAGCGTACCGAGGCGCTCGAGGCGCACGCGTTTTTCGTCGCGCAGTTCGGCGAGCAGCGCATCGAGCGCGTCGACGTTGCGGGCGGCCGCGGCATCCTCGATGCCTTCGCGCCACTCCATCTGCTGCATCAGGAACGCGGGCTCCATCGCGGTATTGTTTTCGGCACCGATATCGACGCCGCGCAGCGACAGCAGATAGGTCGCGCGCTTCAGCGGATCGCGCAGCGTGCGGTAGGCTTCGTTCGCACGGGTCGCCCATTGCATCGCGATGCGCTTTTGCGCGTCGCCGGCCGCCGCGAAGCGGTCCGGATGGACCTGCGTCTGCACCGTGCGATATGCGCTGTCGAGCGCAGCCTCGTCGAGCGCGAATTGCGCCGGCAGGTGAAACAGATCGAAGTGGCTGTCTTTCAGCGAAACCATCGTCGCGTTCAATTCCGGTTCGTCGCGCGGCAAACGCCGCACATTAAAAAGGCGGCTCGTGCCGCCTCTTGCCCGCATCGCGCGGATACCCGCGTCACACGCGGAACGATTCGCCGCAACCGCACTCGTCCTTCACGTTCGGGTTGTTGAACTTGAACCCTTCGTTCAGGCCTTCGCGTGCGAAGTCGAGCTCGGTGCCGTCGATGTACGCGAGGCTCTTCGGGTCGACGACGACCTTCACGCCATGGCTCTCGAACACCTGATCCTCGGGGGCCAGCTCGTCGACATACTCGAGCTTGTACGCGAGCCCCGAGCACCCGGTCGTGCGAACGCCAAGCCGCAGGCCCACACCCTTGCCGCGACGGACGAGGTATTTCTGGACGTGCTGTGCTGCTTTTTCGGTCAGTGTAATTGCCATGATGTCCTTGCCGCGGCGCGCCACCCGGGCCCGCCGCGTTCCTTCACAAGCCGCTCGATGCCGCTCAGGCCGCTGCCTGATCGCCTTCCTTCGTGTCGTGGCGCTTCTTGTAGTCGGCCACGGCTGCCTTGATCGCGTCTTCCGCGAGAATCGAGCAGTGAATCTTCACCGGCGGCAGGGCCAGCTCTTCGGCGATCTGCGTGTTCTTGATCGACAGCGCCTCGTCGAGGGTCTTGCCCTTCACCCATTCGGTCACGAGCGAGCTCGACGCGATCGCCGAACCGCAGCCGTAAGTCTTGAACTTCGCGTCTTCGATCACGCCGTCCGCGCCGACGCGGATCTGCAGCTTCATCACGTCGCCGCAGGCCGGCGCGCCGACCATGCCCGTGCCGACCGCGTCGTCGTCTTTCGCGAACGAACCGACGTTACGCGGGTTTTCGTAGTGATCCAGAACCTTGTTGCTGTATGACATGACTCAGACTCCTTGACTCGTTACGTCTGCGTGCGCAAATCCGCCCGCGAATGTATTCAATGCGGTGTTCAGTGTGCGGCCCATTCGATCGTCGACAGATCGATGCCTTCCTGGTGCATTTCCCAGAGCGGCGACAGTTCGCGCAGCTTCGCGATCTTGCTGTTCAGCAGTGCGATCACGAAGTCGACGTCCTGCTCCGTCGTGAAGCGGCCGACCGTGAAGCGGATCGAGCTGTGCGCGAGTTCGTCGTTGCGGCCGAGTGCACGCAGCACGTACGACGGCTCCAGCGACGCCGACGTGCACGCCGAGCCCGACGACACCGCGACGTCCTTGATCGCCATGATCAGCGACTCGCCTTCGACGAAGTTGAAGCTGATGTTCAGGTTGTGCGGGACACGGTGCTCCATGTCGCCGTTCACGTACGTTTCCTCGATCTGCGACAGGCCGCGCAGCAGCTTGTCGCGCAGCATGCGGATGCGCTCGTTTTCGGTCGCCATTTCTTCACGCGCGATGCGGAACGCTTCGCCCATGCCGACGATCTGGTGCGTCGCCAGCGTGCCCGAACGCATGCCGCGCTCGTGGCCGCCGCCGTGCATCTGCGCTTCGATGCGCACGCGCGGCTTGCGGCGCACGTACAGCGCGCCGATGCCCTTCGGGCCGTAGGTCTTGTGCGCCGAGAACGACATCAGGTCGACCTTCAGCTTCGCGAGGTCGATCTCGACCTTGCCGGTCGACTGTGCGGCGTCGACGTGGAACACGATGCCCTTCTCGCGGCAGATCTCGCCGATCGTCTCGATGTCCTGGATCACGCCGATCTCGTTGTTCACGTGCATGACCGACACGAGGATCGTGTCCGGGCGCAGCGCGGCCTTGAACACGTCGAGGTCGATCAGGCCGTCTTCCTTCACGTCGAGATAGGTGACTTCGAAGCCGTCGCGCTCGAGCTCGCGGCAGGTGTCGAGCACGGCCTTGTGTTCGGTCTTCACCGTGACGATGTGCTTGCCCTTGCCCTTGTAGAAATTCGCGGCACCCTTGATGGCGAGGTTGTCCGATTCCGTCGCGCCGGACGTCCAGATGATCTCGCGCGGATCCGCGTTCACGAGCGCGGCCACCTGCTCGCGCGCTTCCTCGACCGCGCGTTCCGCGTCCCAGCCGTATGCGTGGCTGCGCGACGCCGGGTTGCCGAACTGCTCGCGCAGATACGGCACCATCTTGTCGACCACGCGCGGGTCGACCGGCGTCGTCGCGCTGTAATCCATATAGATGGGCAGGTGGAGAGTCTCTTGGGTCATCTGTCGCTCCGGGAATTCTGTGCAGGGACTATGTGCGTTATGGGGTGTGCGGCGCGTTCGCGCTCACGAACTCGCGATGTTGAACACCGAATTGGGACCGAGCGGCATCGTGCGCACCGGTTCGGCCGGCGCCGCGACGGGCTCCGGCGTGCGCCGGTCGCGCAGCACCGCGGGTGCGCCTTCGCGTGCGCGCTGCTGATCGACGAGATCCTGCAGCGATACCGAATCGAGGTATTCGACCATTTTCTGGTTCAGGGTCGACCACAGCTCGTGCGTCATGCAATGGCCGTCGGGCTGCTTCGAGCCGTCGCACGTGCCTTTGCCGCCGCACTGCGTGGCGTCGAGCGGTTCATCGACCGCGATGATGATGTCGGCGACGGTGACGTCCTGCGCGCGGCGCGCGAGGTTGTAGCCGCCGCCCGGGCCGCGCACGGATTCGACGATTTCATGCCTGCGCAGCTTGCCGAACAGCTGTTCGAGATACGAGAGCGAAATCCGCTGGCGCTGGCTGATGCCTGCAAGCGTCACCGGGCCCTGCTCCTGGCGCAGTGCCAAGTCAATCATCGCCGTGACGGCGAAACGGCCTTTGGTGGTGAGTCTCATGGTGTCTAGGGGACTGCAATCTTGACGATTTTGGTCAAGTATAAATATTTGACGTTTTTAGTCAAGTATCCATGTCTTCGACAGGGTATTCGCAAATCGCTGAATACGCCCCGCCGCGATCAGCGTGCGGTGCCGCTCCGGAGGGTGTCCAGCAGGCCCGCGCACGCGCGCTCGACCTGGTCGAGCACCTGTTCGAAGCCCTGCGCGCCGCCGAAATAAGGATCCGCCACTTCGGTCTCGGTCGCGCCCGGCGCGAATTCCATCAGGAGGCGCACCTTGTCGCGATGCTCGGGCGGGCAGCGCCGCCGCAATTCCGCGAAATTGGCTTCATCCATCGCCAGCAGCAGATCGAACCGCTCGAAATCCACCGCGCTCACCTGCCGCGCCCGCAGCGCCGACAGGTCGTAGCCGCGGGTGCGGGCCGCCGCCTGCGCACGCGTGTCGGGCGGCTCGCCGACGTGCCAGTCGCCGGTCCCGGCCGAGTCGATCGCGATCCGGTCGGCCAGCCCGGCCGCATCGACCTGGTGGCGCATCACGCCTTCGGCCGTGGGCGAACGGCAGATGTTGCCGAGACAGACGAAACAGATCGCAACGCGGGTCATCGCACTATCGAAAAGCCGCGGCGAACCGCGCGGAAGAAGAACGCGCCATTATACAAAGGCGCCCGGAATCGCGCCGCCGCGCAAAGCGACGGCGGCGTGCCTTACAGCGCCTTGGGTACGGCGAGCACGACGTCGCCGGATACGGTCGGCAACGGCTTCGCCGCGTCGCCGACCAGCCCGAACGACACCGCGCGCGCGAGCTCGGCCGATGCCTGATGAACGGCGAGCGGGCCACGCGACGGCGCGTCGGCCATCGCGTGCAGATAAGCGACCGCGGCGAGCGGAACGACGATTGCCAGCGGCCAGTACATCGATATTGTCTTTCTCATGATGCGGCTCCTTGACCTCATGCCCCGAAACCCGATTCCGGGGACTACAGGCAGGATTCTATAGGCCGCACCTATCGAGATAAATACATGAATAGCGAACGCACTGTTGTCGCTCGATGAACAGTCGTCAGCCGAGGTGGCTTTGCGATGCCGCGTACAGCTCGCGGAACGTGCGTCCGGTCGGCGTCGGCATGTCGCGCGTGTCCATCCAGCCGCCCATCATCGGCAGGCGCCGCAGCGTGCCGCCATTGCCGCCCAGCCGCTCGAGGATGCGCACCGCGAGCTTGGTCGTGAGCGCATACAGCATCGGCCGGCGCGCGACAAAGCCCCACGCGGCGAGCGCGGCGCGCTCGCGCCACGGCCGCAGATGCCGCTCGACCTGTTTCTCGCGCAACGTGCGCAGCAAGTGCGACAACGGGATCCCGGCCGGGCACACGCTGTCGCATTCGCCGCACAGCGTCGCGGCCTGCGGCAGGTCGAGCGCTCGGTCGAGCCCCACGTAGCTCGGCGTCAGCACCGAGCCCATCGGGCCCGGATAGACCCATCCGTACGCGTGCCCGCCGACCTTCTGATATACCGGGCAGTGGTTCATGCATGCGCCGCAGCGGATGCAGCGCAGCATCTCCTGGAACTGGCCGCCGATCAGTCCCGTGCGGCCGCCGTCGACGAGTACCACGTAGTTGTGCTCCGGACCGTCCTCGTCGCCGGGGCCGCGCGGCCCGGTGAGCAGCGAAAAATAGTTCGAGGTCTTCTGCCCGGTCGCCGAGCGCGGCAGCAGACGCATCGCGGTCGCGAGATCCTCGAGCGTCGGCAGCACCTTCTCGATGCCCGTCACCGCGACATGCACGCGCGGCATCACCGTGCACATCCCTTCGTTGCCTTCGTTCGTGACGACCGCGACCGACCCCGTCTCGGCGATCACGAAGTTGCCGCCCGTCACCCCCATGTCGGCCGACAGGAAATGCGGACGCAGCACCTCACGCGCCTCGCGCGTCATGTCGGGAATCTCGGTCAGCCGCTCGCGGTGGTGCGTGCGCGCGAACAGGTCCGCAATCTCGTCCTTGTCCTTGTGCACGACGGGCGCGATGATGTGGCTCGGCGGCTCGTTGTCGTTGATCTGCAGGATGTATTCGCCGAGGTCGGTCTCGATCGACTGCACGCCCATCTCGGCGAGCACCGCGTTCAGGCGCATTTCCTCGGACACCATCGACTTCGTCTTGATGACCTTCTTCACGTCGTGGCGTCGCGCGATGTCGGCGACGAGCCGCGCGGCGTCGGCGGTCGTTTCCGCGAACAGCACCGTCGTGCCGCGCCGCGTCGCCTCGCGTTCGAACGCCTCGAGCCACACGTCGAGATTCTCCAGCGCACGGTTGCGGCGCGCCTTCAGCGCGGCGCGCGTCGCCTCGAAGTCGATCGCGGTCATCGCGTCGGCGCGTGCGGACACGAATTTCGTCGACAGCTTCTTCAGGTTCTGCTGCAGGCGCTGGTCGGCCAGCTTCTGGCCGGCACGGGCCTTGAAATGCATCGATTGGACTTGCATCGCGGTATCGGGGAAAAGTGAGCGGAACCGGGCGTCAGACGTCGCCCGCCAGCACCTGCGCGACGTGCAGCACGCGCGTGTCGCGGTCGCCCGTGCGGCGCAACCGCCCTTCGATGTTCAGCATGCAGCCGAGATCGCCGAGCACGACGGCGCCCGCGCCGGATGCGCGCACGTTCGCGCATTTCTCGTCCGCGATGGCCGCCGAAATGTCTCCGTACTTGACCGCGAACGTGCCGCCGAAGCCGCAGCAGTGCTCGCAGTCCTTCATCTCGGTGACGGCCACGCCGCGCTGCGCGAGCAACGCGCGCGGCTGCGCCTTCACGCCGAGCTCGCGCAGGCCCGAGCACGAGTCGTGATAGGTGACGGGCCCCGTGAATTCGCCGGGCGCAAGCGTCACCTTCGCGACGTTCGCGAGGAAATCGGTCAGTTCATAGACTTTCTGCTGAAATCGCGCATAGCGCCCCATCAGTTCGGGGTCGTCGCGGAACAGGTCGCCGTAGTGCGTGCGGATCATGCCGCCGCACGAGCCCGACGGCGCGACGACGTAGTCGAACTGCTCGAACTCGCGCAGCGTCTTTTCGGCGAGATCGCGTGCGAGCGCGCGGTCGCCCGAGTTGTAGGCCGGCTGGCCGCAGCAGGTTTGCGCGGGCGGCACGAACACCTCGTAGCCGGCTTCGCGAATCAGTTTCAGCGCGGAAAAACCGATTTCCGGACGCATCAGGTCGACTAGGCAGGTCACGAACAAACCGACTCGCATATGCGCTCCTTCGAGAAAACGGCTCTCATTATCCGCCGTTTGGCCGGCAAGACCAACGCCGGCGCGCGCGCAAGCACGCACGGCCGGAAACGAGGACTTCCTCGAACAGCGTTCGCTTTTTTCACGATACGAGATACAATCGACGCAACCACCGCTTGATGCGTCAACCGATTCTCCCCCGACATGAGCCAACCCACCCCGGATTCCAAAACGTCGATCCAGGTGATCGAACGCATGATGCGGCTGCTGGACGCGCTCGCCGCGCACAGCGACCCCGTCAGCCTGAAGGAGCTTGCGCAGCGCACCGAGCTGCATCCGTCGACCGCGCACCGCATCCTCAACGACATGGTGACCTGCCGCCTCGTCGACCGCTCCGACCCCGGCACCTACCGGCTCGGCATGCGGCTGCTCGAACTCGGCAACCTCGTGAAGGCGCGCCTGTCGGTACGCGACGCCGCGCTGATGCCGATGCGCGAACTGCACCGCCTGACCGGCCAGACCGTGAACCTGTCGGTACGCCAGGGCGACGAAATCGTCTATATCGAGCGCGCGTATTCGGAGCGCTCGGGGATGCAGGTCGTCCGCGCGATCGGCGGCCGCGCGCCGCTGCACCTGACGTCGGTCGGCAAGCTGTTTCTCGCGGTCGACGAAACGTCGCGCGTGCGCGCCTACGCGACGCGCACCGGGCTGTCCGGCCATACGCAGAACAGCATTACCGACATCGCGAAGCTCGAGCGCGAACTGACGCTCGTGCGCCAGCAATCGTGCGCGCGTGACAACGAGGAACTGGAGCTGGGCGTGCGCTGTATCGCGGCCGGCATCTACGACGACTCGGGTAAGCTCGTCGCGGGCCTCTCGCTGTCGGCACCGGCCGATCGCCTGCAGGACGCGTGGCTCGGCCAGTTGAGCCGCACCGCCCTCACCATTTCGGAATCGCTCGGCTATCGGCCGGAGCCTGCGAAGGACGCCGAAGGGCTGCAACGGCACGCATGACCCGCACCGCCCGCCGCACGGCGGCCGGACGAAAAAAAGCCCCGCGATAGCGGGGCTTTTTCTTTGCGGCGACGGTACGGCGGCGAACCGCCGTGGCGCGATCAGGTGCCGCCGCTCGCCGTGTTGGCCGCCGTCAGGCGCTCGCCGCCGCCGGCGTCGAGCCAGTTGCGCAGGCGCGCCGCGTCGGCGAAACGCGAGTACTTGCCGAACGAATCCAGCAGCACCATCACCATCGGCCGGCCATGGATCGTCGCCTGCATCACGAGACATTCGCCTGCCTCGTTGATGAAGCCCGTCTTCTGCAGGCCGATGTCCCACGAGCCGTTGCCGCGGATCAGCGCGTTCGTGCTGTTGTAGACCAGATTGCGCTTGCCCGTATTGACGTCGTACGTGCGGTCGGTCGAGAACTGGCGAATCATCGGGTACTGGTACGCCGCGTTGACCATCTTCACGAGGTCGCGCGCGCTCGACACGTTCGAGCTCGACAGACCCGTCGAATTCTCGAAGTGCGTGTCGTTCATGCCGAGCGACTTCGCCTTCGCGTTCATCGCGGCGATGAATGCCGGACGGCCACCCGGGTAGTAGCGCGACAACGCGGCAGCGGCACGGTTTTCCGACGCCATCAGCGCGATGTGGAGCATGTCCTCGCGCGACAGGACCGAGCCGACCGACAGGCGCGAGCCCGTGCCCTTCTCGTAGTCGCGGTCTTCGTCGGTGACTTCGAGCTGGTCGGTCATCGGCGATTTCGCGTCGAGCACGACCATCGCCGTCATCAGCTTCGAGATCGACGCGATCGGCACGACGGCGTGCGAATTCTTGTCGAACAGCGGCTCGCCGGTGTTCTGGTCGACGACGTACGCGACGCTCGAGCGCAGCGCGAGCGCGTCCGGCGTGTCGTGCAGGCCGAATGCCTGACCGACCGTCGGGCGACGCGGCTGGAACGCGACCTTGCGCACCGCACCGCGGTGGCCGTGCACGTTCGACGCGAGCGTCGCGCGCTTGCGCGTTGCCTTCGGCGCATCGGCCGACGCGACGTTGGCGGATTTCGCGGAGGCGGCCTTCACCGTCTTCTTCTTCGCCGAAGAAGTGGAAGCGGCTTTCTTGGCGGCCTGGTGGGTCTTCGCAGTGGCGGCAAAGGCGTCAGCGGGTGCGACGGACGCAGCGGTCGCCAGCAAGGCGACGGCGACCGACACAGCCGTGCCGAGCGTCATGCTCTGCAACAATCTGCGCGGTGAAAACGATTCGGCTTTCATTGGGGTCTGGACAAAGCGGGCGGGAGTTTCCGCAAGTGTAGTTAAAGCTGAAAAAAAGAGCAATATTAGGCACTTACCGATCGTCGTTAAACCGGAATGTAAGAGTTGACCAACGACGAGTCGATCAACCTTCCCGCTCCCATCGAAAAAATTGATGAGATGCGCTGCCCGACAGCACCCGTCTCCCGATTACCACACGGTTAATTGAGATAACGTCACTTTGGCGACGAATTAAAGCGGGGAAAGTACGTACCCGGCGCTCGGTGTGCCTGTGGCACCGGCGTCGACCGCGGCGGCGGCACATCGCCACGGCACGCGCAGTGAAACGGCGCGCTTTTCGACAGGAACAGAAGCATAACGTTCCACATGCCTGTCAGGTTTACCTGTGCATGATCATGGTGCGCCGCGCCTTCCCCGGCCCGGTGCGCACCATGTGGGATCACGCCTGAAACCGATTCCGGACGGGCGTGATAACTCGTTGTTTTATCGATAATTTGTCGCGATTGTGCAACGCACAAAAAGTACTTGACAAGCGTTTTCTCTGCCCTAAAATACGACTCATTGCTGCGTTGCACAAAGCACGCGCATCCGTGGTTCCCCAGCGTAGTGCCCCTTACCCTGCGATCGACGCGATCGCTTTTCAGGAGCTTGACATGTCCTTGCTGACCCCCGAGCAAATCGCCGCCGCACAGAAAGCCAACCTCGAAAGCCTGTTCGGTCTGACGACCAAGGCGTTCGAAGGCGTCGAAAAGCTGATCGAACTCAACCTGCAGGTCGTGAAGTCGTCGCTGGCGGAAAGCCAGGAAAACGCGCAGCGCCTGCTGTCGGTGAAGGACGCGCAGGAACTGATCGCGCTGCAAGCGAGCCTGTCGCAGCCGGTCGCGGAAAAGGTGCTGTCGTACAGCCGTCACCTGTATGAAATCGCGTCGTCGACCCAAGCCGAGTTCGCGAAGGTTGCCGAAGCGCAATTCGAAGAGCAGAACAAGAAGGTCCAGGCGCTCGTCGACAACGTCGCGAAGAACGCCCCGGCCGGTTCGGAAACGGCTGTCGCCGCCCTGAAGTCGGCGCTGAACGCAGCGAACACGACGTACGAAACGGTCCAGAAGGCTGCCAAGCAAGCCGTCGAGATCGCCGAAACGAACTTCAACGCGGCTGCCGCTGTCGCGACGAAGGCTGCGAGCGCTGCTGCATCGCGCCGTTCGAGCAAGCCGGCCGCGTAAGCGTCCCCTGCTCCTGAAAAAGCCGCGCACTGCGCGGCTTTTTTTCGTTTCCGGCGTCGGAACATCCGGGCATCCGGTCGTCGCCGGCGCGTTGGCGCACTGCCGTCGGCTGCAGGCAAAAGAAAACGCCGCCGTCCGGATATCCCGGGCGGCGGCGTTTTTTCGTGGCCGGCACGAGGCCGGCCATGCCGGTCGCGTTACTTCTTGCGTTGCGGCGGCAGGTCCGTGCAGACGCCTTCGTACAGCTCGGCGGCCATGCCGACCGATTCGCCGAGCGTCGGGTGCGGATGGATCGTCTTGCCGATGTCTTCCGCGTCCGCGCCCATCTCGACGGCGAGGCACACTTCGCTGATCAGGTCGCCGGCGTTCAGGCCGACGATACCGCCGCCGATCACGCGATGGGTTTCCTCGTCGAAGATCAGCTTCGTGAAGCCTTCGTCGCGGCCGTTCGCGATCGCGCGGCCCGATGCGGCCCACGGGAACACGGCCTTGCCGTACTTGATGCCTTCGGCCTTGCACTGGTCTTCCGTCTTGCCGGCCCAGGCCACTTCCGGATCCGTGTACGCCACCGACGGGATCTGCAGCGCGTCGAAGTACGCCTTCTCGCCGTGCGCGGCTTCCGCTGCGACGTGGCCTTCATGCACGGCCTTGTGCGCGAGCATCGGCTGACCGACGATGTCGCCGATCGCGAAGATGTGCGGGACGTTCGTGCGCATCTGCTTGTCGACGTCGATGAAGCCGCGGTCGGTGACCGCGACCCCGGCCTTGTCGGCACCGATCTTCTTGCCGTTCGGGCTGCGGCCCACCGCGACGAGCACGAGGTCGTAGCGCTGCGCTTCCGCCGGCGCCTTCTCGCCCTCGAACTTCACGTAGATGCCGTCTTCCTTCGCTTCCGCGCCGACCGTCTTGGTCTTCAGCATCACGTTGCCGAAGCGCTTCGCGTTGTACTTTTCCCAGACCTTCACGAGATCGCGGTCCGCGCCCATCATCAGGCCGTCCATCATTTCGACGACGTCGATCTCGGTGCCGAGCGTCGAGTACACCGTCGCCATTTCGAGGCCGATGATGCCACCGCCGATCACGAGCATGCGCTTGGGCAGCTGACGCAGTTCGAGCGCGCCCGTCGAATCGACGACGCGCGGGTCTTCCGGCATGAACGGCAGCTTCACTGCCTGCGACCCGGCGGCGATGATCGCCTGCTTGAACTTGACGACCTTCTTGCCGTTTTCGCCCTGCACTTCCATGTGATACGGATCGACGAATGCGCCGACGCCGGTGACCACTTCGACCTTGCGCGCCTTCGCCATGCCGGCGAGGCCCGTCGTCAGCTTCTTGACCACGCCGCCCTTGAAGTCGCGCAGCTTGTCGAGATCGACCTGCGGCTTGCCGAACGAGATGCCGTGCGCCGCGAGCGCTTCGGCTTCCTCGACGACGAGCGCCGTGTGCAGCAGTGCCTTCGACGGAATGCAACCGACGTTCAGGCAGACGCCGCCGAGCGTCGAGTAGCGTTCGACCAGCACCGTCTTCATGCCGAGGTCGGCTGCGCGGAACGCGGCCGAATAGCCGCCGGGGCCGGCGCCGAGCACGAGCATGTCGCACTCGATGTCGGCGGAGCCGCTGTAGCTGCCGGCTTGCGGCGCGGGTGCCGCAGCGGCGGCGGGCGCAGCGGCCGGAGCCGGTGCTGCGGCCTTCGCGGGTTCGGCTGCTTTCGCCGGAGCGGCGGCGCCTGCCGAAGCTTCGACGATGGCGATGACCGTGCCTTGCGAGACTTTCTCGCCGGCCTTGACCTTGACTTCCTTGACCGTGCCGGCGACGTCGCTGGGCACTTCCATGGAGGCCTTGTCCGATTCGAGCGTGATGAGCGTTTGCTCTTTTTCGATCACGTCGCCGGGTTTGACGTTGACTTCGATGACATCGACGCCGCTGAAATCGCCGATATCCGGAACCTTGACTTCGATGAGACTCATTACTGTCCCCTTCTTGATTAGCTGCAGACAGAGAGGGAGCCGCTCGCGGAAGAACTACGGCCTGACAAGAGAACGCACACTTGGGCAGGACCACCTTTGCCGTCCGCCCAAGGACGCGCCTTTCTTTTGGTTACTTTTCTTTGGAAGACAAAGAAAAGTGACCGCCGCCCCGCGCAGGGGCGACGCTAGCAGACCGTCAAGAAAGCCAGTTCAACGACAGCGCGTGGATCACCGAAAGAAAACCCACGCCCCGCGAGCACGCTCCCCGCTCATCAAAGAATGATGCGACGGAAATCGGCAAGCAACGCACCGAGATACGCATTGAACCGCGCGGCTTCCGCGCCATCGATGACACGATGGTCATACGACAGCGACAGCGGCAGCGTCAGACGCGGCACGAACTGCTTGCCGTCCCACACAGGCTTCATCTGACCGCGCGACAACCCGAGGATCGCGACTTCCGGCGCGTTGATGATCGGCGTGAAGTTGGTGCCGCCGATGCCGCCGAGCGACGAGATCGAGAAGCAGCCGCCCTGCATCTGGTCCGGCTTCAGCTTGCCGTCGCGCGCGGCCTTCGACAGCTCGGCCATTTCCTTCGCGATGTCGACGAGGCCCTTCTTGTCCGCGTCGCGGATCACCGGCACGACGAGACCGTTCGGCGTGTCCGCGGCGAAACCGATGTGGTAGTACTGCTTGAACACCAGGTTGTCGCCGTCGAGGCTCGCGTTGAAGGTCGGGAACTTCTTCAGCGCCGCGACGACCGCCTTGATCACGAATGCGAGCATCGTGAACTTCACGCCGGCCTTCTCGTGCTCCTTGTTCAGCTGCACGCGCAGCGCTTCGAGCTCGGTGATGTCCGCTTCGTCGTTGTTCGTGACGTGCGGGATCATCACCCAGTTGCGATGCAGGTTCGCGCCCGAGATCTTCTTGATGCGCGACAGCGGCTTCGCCTCGAACGGGCCGAACTTCGCGAAGTCGACCTTCGGCCACGGCAGCAGGTTCAGCTCGCCGCCGCCTGCCGGCGCGGCTGCCACGCCCGGCGCTGCGCGCTGGCCCGTCATCACGCCCTTCACGAAGCCCGTGATGTCGTCCTTCGTGATACGGCCCTTCGGACCGCTACCCTGCACGCGTGCGACTTCGACGCCGAGTTCGCGCGCGAACTTGCGCACGGACGGCGATGCGTGGCTCGCGCGATACTCGCCCGACGGTGCGGCGGCCGGCGCGGCAGCAGCCGGAGCCGGTGCGGCCTTCGCGGGGGCCGGTGCGGCGGCGGGTGCCGGCGCTGCTGCGGCCGGTGCCGGTGCGCTCGCTTGCGGCGCGGCGGCCGGCGCGGCGCCGGCGGCGTCGAGCAGCACGATCAGCGTGCCTTCCGACACCGAATCGCCCACCTTGACCTTGATTTCCTTCACGACGCCGGCGGCCGGGCTCGGCACGTCCATCGTCGCCTTGTCCGATTCGAGCGTGACGAGCGACTGCTCCTTCTCGACCGTGTCACCGACCTTCACGCCGATCTCGATCACCGGGACGTCCTTGTAATCGCCGATGTCGGGCACCTTCACCTCGAGCGTGCCGCCCGACGCAGCGGGAGCGGCAGCCGGCGCGGCTGCGGCCGGTGCCGGAGCTGCCGCCGGAGCCGGCGCTGCTGCCGGCGCGGCCGCGCCGTTCACCTGCGCCGCGGCGCCGCCTTCGAGCAGGATGATCAGCGAGCCTTCCGATACGGAATCACCCACCTTGATCTTCACTTCCTTGACCGTGCCGGCTGCCGGGCTCGGGACGTCCATCGTCGCCTTGTCCGACTCGAGCGTGACGAGCGACTGCTCGGGCTCGACCGTGTCGCCCACCTTCACGAGCACCTCGATGACGGGCACGTCCTTGTAATCGCCGATATCCGGCACCTTCACTTCGATCGCTTGACTCATCTTTTTGTGTCTCCATGGCCGCGCGCGCCCCTCCCGGAAGCGGCGCGCGGCATCACACGGCGCGTGTGCGTTAAACGGTCATCGGGTTGGGCTTCGACGGATCGAGGTTGTACTTGGCAATCGCGTCCGCGACCACCTTGCGCTCGATCGTGCCTTCGTCGGCCAGCGCGTTCAGCGCCGCGACGGTGACCCAGTGACGGTCGACTTCGAAGAAGTGACGCAGCTTCTCGCGGGTGTCCGAACGACCGAAGCCGTCCGTGCCCAGCACGACGAAGCGGCGATCGATCTGGCCGCGGATCTGGTCGACCAGCGCGCGCACGTAGTCGGTCGATGCGATGACCGGGCCTTGCGTGTCCTTCAGGCACTTCTGCACGTGCGACAGGCGACGCTCTTCGGTCGGATGGAGCAGATTCCAGCGCTCGATTTCGTGACCTTCACGCGCGAGTTCGGTGAAGCTCGGCACGCTCCACAGGTCGGCCGCGACGCCCCAGTCGTTCTTCAGCAGGTCGGCGGCGGCGATCACTTCGTTGAAGATCGTGCCCGCGCCGAGCAGCTGCACGCGCGGCGCCTTCTGGTCGGCGTCCGCCTTCTTGAACGCGTACATGCCCTTGATGATGTCGGCCGCCACGTGCTCGCCCTGCGGAATCGCCGGGTGCTCGTAGTTCTCGTTCATCACCGTGATGTAGTAGTACACGTCTTCCTGGTCCTGCACCATGCGGCGCAGACCGTCCTGGATGATCACCGCGAGTTCGTAGCCGAACGTCGGGTCGTAGCTCACGCAGTTCGGCACCGATGCCGCCCACAGGAGCGAGTGACCGTCTTCGTGCTGCAGGCCTTCGCCGTTCAGCGTCGTGCGGCCCGCGGTGCCGCCGAGCAGGAAGCCGCGCGAGCGCATGTCGCCCGCCGCCCATGCCAGGTCGCCGATCCGCTGGAAGCCGAACATCGAATAGAAGATGTAGAACGGCACCATGATCTCGCCGTGCGTCGAATACGACGTCGCCGCCGCGATCCAGTCGCACATGCCGCCCGCTTCGTTGATGCCTTCCTGCAGGATCTGGCCGGTTTCCGATTCCTTGTAGAACATCAGCTGGTCGGAATCTTCCGGCACGTACTTCTGGCCTTCCTGGTTCCAGATACCGATCTGGCGGAACAGGCCTTCCATGCCGAACGTACGCGATTCGTCCGGGACGATCGGCACGACGCGCTTGCCCAGCGCCTTGTCCTTCAGCAGGATGTTCAGGATCCGCACGAACGCCATCGTCGTCGAGATCTCGCGGCCTTCGCCCGTGCCCTTCAGCAGCGGCTCGAATGCGTCGAGCGCCGGCACCGGCAGCGACGTCGCCTTCTCGCGGCGATGCGGCAGGTAGCCGCCGAGGTCCATGCGCTTCTGGCGCATGTATTCGAGTTCCTTCGAACCTTCCTCGAACTTCAGGTACGGCACGTCGGCGATCTGCTCGTCGGTGATCGGCAGGCGGAACTGGTCACGGAACTTCTTCAGTTGCTCGACCGGCAGCTTCTTCTGCTGGTGCGTGATGTTCATCGCCTGGCCCGACTCGCCCATCCCGTAGCCCTTGATGGTCTTCGCGAGGATGACGGTCGGCGCGCCCTTCGTGTTGGTCGCTTCGTGGAATGCCGCGTAGATCTTGTGCGGATCGTGGCCGCCGCGGTTCAGCGCCCAGATGTCGTCGTCCGACCAGTCGGCGACGAGCGCCTTCAGTTCAGGCGTGTTGAAGAAGTGCTCGCGTACGAACGCGCCCGACTCCGACTTGTACGTCTGGTATTCGCCGTCGACGACTTCCATCATGCGGCGCATCAGCGCGCCCGTCTTGTCGCGTGCGAACAGCGCATCCCAGCGGCTGCCCCAGATGACCTTGATCACGTTCCAGCCGGCGCCGCGGAATTCCGATTCCAGTTCCTGGATGATCTTGCCGTTGCCGCGCACCGGGCCGTCGAGACGCTGCAGGTTGCAGTTGATCACGAACACGAGGTTGTCGAGCTTCTCGCGGCTCGCCATGCCGATCGCGCCGAGCGATTCCGGCTCGTCCGTCTCGCCGTCGCCGAGGAACGCCCAGACCTTGCGGCCGGCGGTCTTCGCGATGCCGCGCGATTCCAGGTACTTCATGAAGCGTGCCTGGTAGATCGCCATGATCGGGCCGAGACCCATCGACACGGTCGGGAACTGCCAGAAGTCCGGCATCAGCCACGGGTGCGGGTACGACGAGATGCCCTTGCCGTCGACTTCCTGGCGGAAGCTGTCGAGCTGCTCTTCCGACAGGCGGCCGAGCAGGAACGCGCGCGAGTACACGCCCGGCGACGAGTGGCCCTGCACGAACACGAGATCGCCGCCGTGCTGGTCCGACGCCGCGTGCCAGAAGTGGTTGTAGCCGACGTCATAGAGCGTCGCGGCCGATGCGAACGACGCGATGTGGCCGCCGACGTTCGTGTCCTTGCCTGCGCGCAGCACCATCGCCAGCGCATTCCAGCGCGTGTACGAACGAATGCGGTGCTCGACGTCCTGGTCGCCCGGAATCTTCGCCTGGGCTTCGACCGGGATCGTGTTGATGTACGGGGTGTTGGCGGAGAACGGCAGGTGTTCGCCGTGCATGCGGGCGAATTCGATCTGCTTTTCGATCAGGTAATGCGCGCGGCCGGTGCCCACGGAGGAGATCACGCCGTCGAGCGACTCGAGCCATTCAACGGTTTCTTGCGGGTCGTCGTCACGATCGGCGGCGACATATTTCATCACTTCGTTCGGTACAGCGGACATTCTCGTCTCCTGGGTCCTGGAATGTGAGGATCGCTCTCGTGCAGACGACGCGACGCGGCCGGCTGCGGGCAAGCTCCGACGGATTGTAATGATCGTGTACGGCCACGCGCAACAAAATTTTCGAATTGTGAGATCTTTTCTCGCAATGCGGAATATTGCTGCGCTGCACCCCCGTATCGGGCCTCTCCGGCACGCGCCGCGAGCACAAATCCGTTTCCGTTCAACATATCCGGTATGGGTTTTCCATGTATTGCGCTGCGCTACAATCCTGCCATGTTGACCGATCGGCTTTTCGCACGCTCGGCGCGACCGTCGGGCCCGCCGGCGGAGTCGCAGCCGTCCCGCTGGCACCACGGACCGTGGTGGTCCAACTCCTATTTGCTGACGCCGCTGCTGTCGATCCTCGTGTTCCTCGTGGTGATGAGCCTGATTCTATGGAGCCTCAATCGCCGCGAACAGCAGCAGCAGGAAGACACCCTGTTCCGTAACGTCGCGTGGGCGCAGCAGCAGATCCGCCTGTCGATGACGGGTGCGCAGGAGCAGCTGCAGGCGCTGTCGCGCGATCTCGCGTCCGGCCGCCTCGACCAGAACGCATTCCAGATGGCGGTCGCGGACGTGATGCAGACGCATCCGGAAATCCTCTATCTGAACTGGTACACCGCGCCCGGCGTGCAGCGCTGGCCGACCGTGCACCCGCCGCTGCTCGGCCAGCGGCTCGCGAAGCCCGGCGACGCGCAGATGCAGGACGCCGTGCGCGGCGCGTACGACGAGGCGCGCAGCACGCGCCGCCAGGCCTATTCGCCGCTGATCTACGACGACTTCGGCAACGGCTTCATCACGCTGCAGACGCCCGTGATGCGCGGCGACCGCGAATATCTCGGCTCGATCGCCGCGGTGTTCTCGGTCGAAGGAATCCTGAAGCACGACATCCCGCAGGAACTGTCGTCGAAGTACAAGATCTCGATCACCGACTCGAACAACCGCGAGCTGTCGTCCACGTCGACGCGCCCGCGCCTGCCGCGCGACTCCCACTACGATCTGCCGCTCGATCCGCCCGGCCAGGGGCTGACCGTGCGCGTGTACGCATTCCCGCAGCTCACGAACCTGACCAACAACACGCTCGTATGGCTGGTCGCCGGCCTGTCGTGCTTCGTGCTGTGGAGCCTCTGGAGCCTGTGGAAGCACACGCGCCAGCGCTTCGAGGCGCAGCAGGCGCTGTACGCGGAAGCATTCTTCCGCCGCGCGATGGAAAACTCGGTGCTGATCGGCATGCGCGTACTCGACATGCACGGCCGCATCACGCACGTGAACCCCGCGTTCTGCCGGATGACGGGCTGGGACGAGACCGACCTCGTCGGCAAGGTCGCGCCGTTCCCGTACTGGCCGCGCGACGCCTACCCGGAAATGCAGCGCCAGCTCGACATGACGCTGCGCGGCAAGGCGCCGAGCTCGGGCTTCGAGCTGCGCGTGCGGCGCAAGAACGGCACGCTGTTCCATGCGCGCCTCTACGTGTCGCCGCTGATCGACAGCTCGGGCCGCCAGACCGGCTGGATGTCGTCGATGACCGACATCACCGAGCCGAAGCGCGCGCGCGAGGAACTCGCGGCCGCGCACGAGCGCTTCACGACGGTGCTCGAAAGCCTCGACGCCGCCGTGTCTGTGCTCGCCGCCGACGAAGCCGAGCTGCTGTTCGCGAACCGCTACTACCGCCATCTGTTCGGGATCCGCCCGGACGGCCATCTGGAGCTGTCCGGCGGCGGCTTCGACCGCGCGCAGGCGTCGTCCGACTCGATCGACATGGTCGACGCGTTCGCGGGCCTGCCGGCCGCCGCGCTGACGAGCAGCACGGCCGACGCGCAGGAGGTGTACGTCGAGAGCATCCAGAAGTGGTTCGAGGTGCGCCGCCAGTACATCCAGTGGGTGGACGGCCACCTCGCGCAGATGCAGATCGCGACCGACATCACGACCCGCAAGAAGGCGCAGGAACTCGCGCACCAGCAGGAAGAGAAGCTGCAGTTCACGAGCCGATTGATGACGATGGGCGAAATGGCGTCGTCGATTGCTCACGAATTGAACCAGCCGCTCGCCGCGATCAACAACTACTGCTCGGGCACGCTCGCGCTCGTGAAGAGCGGCCGCGGCACGCCCGAAACGCTGCAGCCCGCGCTGGAAAAGACCGCGCAGCAGGCGCTGCGCGCGGGGATGATCGTCAAGCGGATTCGCGAATTCGTGAAGCGCAGCGAGCCGAAGCGCCAGCCGGCGCGGGTCGCGGACATCGTCGCCGACGCGGTCGGGCTCGCCGAAATCGAGGCCAGGAAGCGCAGGATCCGGATCGTCACGGAAATCCTCGCAAGAATGCCTATTATTTATGTCGACCCCGTGCTGATCGAGCAGGTGCTCGTTAACCTGATGAAGAACGCGGCCGAGGCGATGGCCGACGTGAAGCCGGCGTCGGCGGACGGCGTGATCCGCGTCGTCGCCGACATCGACGCAGGTTTCGTCGACATCCGCGTGATCGACCAGGGTCCGGGCGTGGACGAAGCGACCGCCGAACGCCTGTTCGAACCGTTTTACAGCACCAAGTCCGACGGCATGGGCATGGGGCTGAACATCTGCCGTTCGATCATCGAATCGCATCGGGGGCGTCTGTGGGTGGTCAACAATGTCGAACCGGACGGCCGCATTTCCGGCGCGACATTCCACTGCAGCCTGCCCATTGGGGAACCCGCTGATCTCGGCCAAGGGGGGCGCGAGGCATCGGCATCACATACCGTTACGGGAGAACTATGAATAGCCCTGTCACCACCACTCAGGAAACTGTCTTCGTCGTCGACGACGACGAGGCCGTACGGGACTCGCTGCGCTGGCTGCTGGAGGCGAACGGCTATCGCGTGCAATGCTTCTCGAGCGCCGAGCAGTTCCTCGATGCCTATCAGCCGGCGCAGCAGGCCGGCCAGATCGCCTGCCTGATCCTCGACGTGCGGATGTCGGGCATGAGCGGCCTCGAACTGCAGGAACGCCTGATCGCGGACAACGCCGCGCTGCCGATCATCTTCGTCACGGGCCACGGCGACGTGCCGATGGCGGTGTCGACGATGAAAAAGGGTGCGATGGACTTTATCGAGAAACCGTTCGACGAGGCCGAGCTGCGCAAGCTCGTCGAGCGGATGCTCGACAAGGCCCGAAGCGAAAGCAAGAGCGTCCAGGAACAGCGCGCCGCGAGCGAGCGCCTGTCGAAGCTGACCGCGCGCGAGCAGCAGGTGCTCGAGCGGATCATCGCCGGCCGCCTGAACAAGCAGATCGCCGACGATCTCGGGATCAGCATCAAGACGGTCGAAGCGCACCGCGCGAACATCATGGAAAAGCTCAACGTCAACACGGTCGCCGATCTGCTGCGCCTCGCGCTGTCGAAGAAGCAGGCCTGAACGTCGCGTGCGGCCGCGGGGCACCTGCCCGGCCGGCCGCACCGTCGCCCTGCCGCGCCGTGCGATGCGGCCCACTCGCGCGGCGCGGCCCGGCGCTTCCTCCCGGCGCGCCGGCACCGCCGCCATGACGCTTTCCCGATATTCGCTGTCGGACGACGGCAGGCGACCGGTATAATTGCGTGTTTTGCTGCGGCGCTTCGCGCGCCGCACGCCCGCATTCCAACTTCCCGGCAGGACCACCACCATGACAGCCCTCCTCATCGACGGCAACGCCCTCTCGAAGACCTTGCGCGCGCAGGCCGCCGAACGCGCCGCCGCCCTGACCGCACGCGGCCACCAGCCCGGTCTCGCGGTGATCCTCGTCGGCGCCAACCCGGCGAGCGAAGTCTACGTGCGCAACAAGATCAAGGCGTGCGAGGACAACGGTTTCTTCTCGCTGAAGGATGCGTACCCGGACACGCTGTCGGAAGCCGACCTGCTGGCGCGCATCGACGAACTGAATCGCGACCCGAAGATCCACGGCATCCTGGTCCAGCTGCCGCTGCCGAAGCACATCGACAGCCACAAGGTGATCGAGGCGATCGCGCCGGAGAAGGACGTCGACGGCTTCCACGTCGCGAACGCCGGCGCGCTGATGACGGGCAAGCCGCTGTTCCGCCCGTGCACGCCGTACGGCGTGATGAAGATGTTCGAAGCACATGACATCCCGCTGCAAGGCGCGAACGCCGTCGTGATCGGCCGCTCGAACATCGTCGGCAAGCCGATGGCGATGCTGCTGCTCGAAGCCGGCGCGACCGTGACGATCTGCCACAGCAAGACCCGCGACCTCGCCGCGCACACGCGCCAGGCCGACGTCGTGGTCGCCGCGGTCGGCAAGCGCAACATCCTGACGGCCGACATGGTCAAGCCCGGCGCGACGGTGATCGACGTCGGCATGAACCGCGACGACGCGGGCAAGCTGTGCGGCGACGTCGATTTCGCCGGCGTGAAGGAAGTCGCCGGTCACATCACGCCGGTGCCGGGCGGTGTCGGCCCGATGACCATCACGATGCTGCTGATCAACACGATCGAAGCCGCCGAGCGCGCCGCCGCGGCCGCCTGATCGCAACGCGATCGCCCCTGCCCGCCCAGCCGGCGCGCATTCGTGCGCCGGCGTCTGGCCGGCCGCCGTCGCGGCCGCGCCGATGCACCAAACTCCCCCGTATCCGACCCCGCACCGAGCGCAAACCAATCGCGTCGTTAGAAACTAACGATTGGAAAGCGCACGATGCGCCCCAATAATGTCGGTATCGGGCGCCGCCGTATCGCGCCTCACCCTTTTCACTCCGGTTCATCCGGCAACAGACAGGGAGTCTTAATGTCCGCCAGCGCCAACACCAATCCGCTCCTCGATTTCTCCGGCCTGCCCCGCTTCGGCGAGATTCGTCCGGAACACGTGACGCCCGCGCTCGACACGCTGCTCGATGCCGCCAACCGCGCGGTCGACACCGCGAGCGCGCCCGAGACGCCGGCGACGTGGGCCGCGATCGTCGAGACGGTCGAGCAGGCGACGGAGCCGCTCGGGCGTGCATGGGGCGTCGTCGGCCACCTGAACGCGGTCGCCGATACGCCGGAGTTGCGCGCCGCCTACGGCGAAAACCTGCCGCGCGTGACCGAGTTCTGGTCGAGCGTCGGCCAGAACCTCGCGCTGTACGAGAAGTACAAGGCGATCGCCGCGAGCGCCGAATACGCGACGCTGTCCGCCGAACGCAAGAAGATCCTCGACAACGCGCTGCGCGATTTCCGCCTGTCGGGCGCCGAGTTGCCCGAGGACCGGAAGCCGCGCTTCGCGGAACTGCAGGAACAGCAGGCCGCGCTGTCGAAGGCGTTCTCCGACCACGTGCTCGACGCGACCAACGCGTATGCGTATTTCGCGCACGACGAAGCCGAGCTGGCCGGCCTGCCGGGCGACGCGATCGAAGCGGCCCGCGAAGCCGCGCAGAAGGACGGCAAGGAAGGCTGGAAGTTCACGCTGCATTTCCCGTCCTACTTCCCGGTGCTGCAGTACGCCGAGAACCGCGCGATGCGCGAGACGCTGTACCGCGCGTATGCGACCCGCGCCTCGGAACTCGGCCCGCAGTACGGCGGCGGCAAGGCCGAGTGGGACAACACGGCGATCGTCGCCGACGAACTGAAGCTGCGCCGCGAAGAAGCGCAGATGCTCGGCTACCGCAACTTCGCCGAGGTGTCGCTCGCGCCGAAGATGGCCGAATCGCCGCAGCAGGTGATCGCGTTCCTCGAGGATCTCGCGACGCGCGCGCGCCCGCACGCTGACAAGGACTGGGACGAACTGCGCGCGTTCGCCGCGAAGGAACTCGGTCTGGCCGAGCTCGCGCCGTGGGACGTCGCGTTCGCGGCCGAGCGGCTGCGCCAGCAGCGCTACGCGTTCTCGGAAAACGAGGTCAAGCAGTATTTCCCGGAACCGGCCGTGCTGAAGGGCCTGTTCACCGTCACCGAAACGCTGTTCGGCGTGCGGATCAAGCCGGACGACGCACCGGTGTGGCACAAGGACGTGCGTTTCTTCCGCGTGGAGAACCGCGACGGCTCGCTCGTCGCGCAGTTCTATCTCGATCTGTATGCGCGCGAAGGCAAGCGCGGCGGCGCGTGGATGGACGATGCGCGTGCGCGCGCGAAGCGCGGCAACGCCGTGCAGACGCCGGTTGCGTATCTGACCTGCAACTTCTCGGCACCGGTCGGCGGCAAGCCCGCATGCTTCACGCACGACGAAGTCATCACGCTGTTCCATGAATTCGGCCACGGGCTGCATCACATGCTCACGCGCGTCGACGAACTCGGCGTGTCGGGCATCAACGGCGTCGAATGGGATGCGGTCGAACTGCCGTCGCAGTTCATGGAAAACTTCTGCTGGGAATGGGACGTGCTGTCGTCGATGTCGTCGCACGTCGATACGGGCGCCACGCTGCCGCGCGAGCTGTTCGACAAGATGATCGCCGCGAAGAACTTCCAGAGCGGCCTCGGCACGCTCCGCCAGATCGTGTTCTCGATGTTCGACATGCTGCTGCACGTCGACTTCGACCCGGCCGGCACGACCGGCGTGAACGCATTCGCGCGCGAGATCAACGAGCGCTACCACGTGATCCCGCAGGCGGCGTTCTCGCGCTGGCCGAACACGTTCAGCCACATCTTCGCGGGCGGCTATGCGGCCGGCTATTACAGCTACAAGTGGGCGGAGGTGCTGTCGGCCGACGCGTATGCGGCGTTCGAGGAAGCGGCTGCCGCAAGCGGCAGCGTGCTCGACGCGGCGACCGGCACGCGCTATCGCCGCGAGATCCTCGAAGTCGGCGGCAGCCGGCCGGCGATGGATTCGTTCAAGGCGTTCCGCGGCCGCGAGCCGGAAATCGACGCGCTGCTGCGCCACAACGGGATGGCTTCCCCCGCGCACTGAGCATGCGCTGCCCGGCTCGTCCGGCAGCATCGAAAGGCACCGCTTCGGCGGTGCCTTTTTTCATGGTGCCGGCGTCTCGCCACCGGCGTCGTCCGTGTTGTCGGTATTGCGGTCGGCCTCATCGTCGAACAGCGAAAACTGCCCGTGACGCTCGGCCGTGTCCTCGTCGATGCGCACGCCGACGCCGAGCAGCCGCACGGCCTGCGCGCGCCGCTGCAGCCCCTTCGCGAGCAGCGTGACGGCCGTTTGCGCATTCGTCGCGTCGGCCACGCACTCGACCGTCGTGCGCTGGAAATCGGCGAAGCGGATCTTCACGTACAGCTTGCGGATCGTGCGGGCCGCGCCCGCGCGCGCGATGCGCGCGTCGAGCTGCACGACCAGACGGCGGATCTCGTCCGCGCATTGCTCGAGCGTCGTCAGGTCGGTCACGTAGGTCGTCTCGACGCTGACCGACTTGCGCTCCTGATCGGCCTGCACCGGCCGCTCGTCGATTCCGCGTGCCAGCTGGTACAGCCGCCGGCCGAACGCGCCGAATTCGCGATGCAGATCGATCAGCGACCAGTCGCGCAGCTGCGCGCAGGTCTGGATGCCGAGCCGGTCGAGCCGCGTGGCCGTCACCTGGCCGACGCCGTGCAGCTTGCGCACCGGCAATGCCGCGACGAATGCATCGACCTCATGCGGGCGCACGACGAACAGGCCGTCGGGCTTGTTCCAGTCGGACGCGATTTTCGCGATGAACTTGTTCGGCGCGACGCCCGCCGACACCGTCACGCCGACCGTGTCGTACACGCGCTGGCGAATCTCCCGCGCAATCAGCGTCGCGCTGCCCTGGCACAGTTCGGAGCCGCTGACGTCGAGGTACGCCTCGTCGAGCGACAGCGGCTCGACGTCACGCGTGTAGTCGCGATAGATCGCCATGATCTGCCGCGACGCCGCGCGGTACTTGTCCATCGCGGACGGCAGGATCAGCAGGTCCGGGCACTTGCGCATCGCCAGCGCCGACGACATCGCCGAATGCACGCCGTAGCGCCGCGCCTCGTAATTGCAGGTCGCGATCACGCCGCGCTGGTCGGGCCGGCCGCCGACTGCGAGCGGCCGGTTGCGCAGCGACGGGTCGTCGCGCATCTCGACCGATGCGTAAAAGCAGTCGCAATCGCAATGGATGATCTTGCGCACGCGCGACGGCGCGTCGCCGGGTGGCGGCACGCGCGGATCGGCAGGCGGGATGATGGTCGGATTCACGGTGCCGATACTGTACAAAAACACAGTGGCCGTTTCAACTGTCGCGTGCTGTCGCGTTCGGTCGCCTCCACGCAGTTCCGGCACGTTCCGGACGGCCGCACCGTACCGGTCCGCTTCGCGCGGATCGTACCGCCGCGCGCAAGGACCGCCCCCTATACTCGTCTGCCACAGGTTACGAAACGCACGGGTGACGGATGAAGACGATCGGACTGATCGGCGGGATGAGCTGGGAATCGTCGGCGGAGTACTACCGGATGATCAATCGCCATTCGAAGGCGCTGCACGGCGGCCATCACAATGCGAAGAGCGTGCTGGTCACGGTGGATTTCGCGGAGATCGAAGCGCTGCAGCGCGCGCAGGACTGGGCTGCGCTCGGCGAGCGGATGGCCGATGCCGCGCGCCGGCTCGAAGCGGCCGGCGCCGATCTCATCGTGCTGACGACCAACACGATGCACCGCGTGCACGGCGCGATCGAGGCTGCGGTGGCGCTGCCGTTCCTGCACATCGCCGATCCGACCGGCGCCGCGCTGCGTGCAGCGGGCGTCGAGCGCGTCGCGCTGCTCGGCACGCGCTACACGATGGAACTGCCGTTCTACGCGGCGCGTCTGCGCGACAAATTCGGTCTCGACGTGCTGGTGCCGGACGAATCCGCGCGCGGCGACGTGCACCGGATCATCTACGACGAGCTGTGTCATGGCGTGATCGATGCCGGGTCGCGCGCGACCTACGTGGCCATCATCGACGAACTGGCAACACGCGGCGCGCAGGCGGTGATACTCGGCTGCACGGAAATCACGCTGCTGATCGGTGCGGACGATTCGCCGCTGCCGGTGTTCGATACGACCGCGCTGCATGCGAAGGCGGCGGTCGAGTGGGCGGCGGGCTGAAAACAAAAAACCCGGCACGAGGCCGGGTTCCTGTCGACGAAGCGCGCATCGGTCACTTGCGCTGCACATCGTCTGGTGTGCTTGGTTGCGGGGGTAGGATTTGAACCTACGACCTTCGGGTTATGAGCCCGACGAGCTGCCAGACTGCTCCACCCCGCGTCAGAGAAATAAATTATAGGGTGATGAAGTACTCACGTCAACACTTTTGTCACAATTCCTTTGCAGGTCGTCGATAACGCAATGCATCGCGCCTGCTTCGCGTCGCGTGTCGCGCGCGTTCGCGCCCCTTGCTCGCGGTAAGATGGCGGCCTTCGCATCCACCCCGCACGCATTCCCGTTCATGAAAATCGCCACCTGGAACGTCAACTCGCTCAACGTCCGCAAGCAGCACGTGCTCGACTGGCTCGCGCAAAGCGGAACCGACGTGCTGTGCCTGCAGGAACTGAAGCTGCCCGACGAGAAGTATCCGCGCGCCGATCTCGAGGCTGCCGGCTACCGCAGCTGGTTCACGGGCCAGAAAACCTACAACGGCGTCGCGATCCTCGTGCGCGACACGCTCGCCGTCGACGAATCGGACGTCGTGCGCAACATCCCCGGCTTCGACGATCCGCAGCAGCGCGTGATCGCCGTGACGGTCGACGGCGTGCGCATCGTGTCCGCCTATTTCCCGAACGGCCAGGCGCCCGACTCCGACAAATTCGTCTACAAGATGCAGTGGCTCGACGCGCTGCATGCGTGGCTGAGCACCGAGATGCAGCGCCACCCGAAGCTCGCGCTGCTCGGCGACTACAACATCGCGCCGGAAGACCGCGACGTGCACGACCCGGCGAAATGGGAAGGCCAGAACCTCGTGTCGCCGCAGGAGCGTGCGCACTTCGCGAAGCTGATCGAACTCGGCTTCGTCGATGCGTTCCGCCGTTTCGAACAGCCGGAGAAGACCTTCACGTGGTGGGACTACCGGATGTTCGCGTTCCGCCGCAACGCGGGGCTGCGTATCGACCACGTCCTGCTGTCGCCGGCGCTCGCCGCCACCTGCACGTCGTGCGAAGTCGATCGCGTGCCGCGCACGTGGGACCAGCCGTCCGACCACGCGCCCGTCGTCGCGATCGTCGGCTGAGCCCCCCTGCCCGCTCGCGCCCGCGCTCAACCGCGCGCGGGCGCGGGCCCGAGATGGGCCCACAGGAAGCCGAATTCCGCCGCATCGGATTCGGCGCGCTCCAGATCGTCGGCGCTGCCGTGGCCGCCGTCGGTGTTCTCCCAGTACCACACCCGTTCGTGTCCGAGCGCATGCATGCGCGCGGCCATCTTGCGCGCATGCGCGGGATGCACGCGGTCGTCGCGCGTCGACGTCGTCAGCAGCAGCGGCGGATACACGACACCGTCGCGCACGCGGTGATACGGCGAGTAGGCGGCGAGTGCCGCGCCCTCGCGCGCATCGTCCGGATCGCCGTACTCGTCGAGCCACGCGGCGCCCGCGTGCAGCTTCGGATAGCGCCGCATGTCGAGCAGCGGCACGCGGCACAGCACCGCGCCGAACAGTTCCGGACGCTGCACCATGCAAGCGCCCACCAATAGCCCGCCGTTGCTGCCGCCCTCGATGCCGAGCTGCGCGGCCGTCGTCACGCCGGTGCGGATCAGGTCCTCGGCCACCGCGATGAAGTCGTCGAACGAGCGCTGCCGATGTTCGCGCTGCGCGTCGACGTGCCAGCCCGGCCCGAATTCGCCGCCACCCCGGATGTGTGCGAACGCCGCGACACCGCCGCGTTCGAGCCACGCAATGCCGAGTGCATCGCTGTAGCCCGGCAGGTTCGGAATCGCGAAGCCGCCATAGCCTGACAGCAGGCACGGCCGCGCGACGCGGGTGCGGCCGTCGGCGCGCTCCGGCGCATCGAGTGCATCGAGCGCGTCACGCGGCCCGATCAGCGTGTACGGCACCACCGTGCCGTCGCGCGAACGGGCATTCGCGCGACGCACGACGAGCCCGGTCGCATCGAACCGCACCGGCGGCCGGTCGAGCAGCACGCGGCGCGACGGCGCATCGGCCGCGCGATCGGCCAGGTCGGCGAGCCAGCATTCGGGCGGATCGAGATAGGTATCGACGTCCACGTACACGTCGTCGTTCAGCGTCGACTCGACCGGCTCGACGTCGATCTGCGCATCGCCCGGCCAGTCGAACGGCCGCGCGTCCCACGTCCACGCGCCGTCCTCGCCCTGGCGCGGCTGCCACAGCATCGTGCGGTTGTGCACGTCGTCGAGCCAGCTCGCGATCAGCATCGTGCGCGTGTGCGTCCACGTGCAGGCGGATGTCGACGGCCGCGGCGCGAACAGCGTCGTGAGCTCGCGCGAGCCGGCCAGGAACGCCTGCTCGCGGATCGCGAGCAGCGAGCCGCCCGCGTGATGCACGCCGCCGCAGTCCCAGTCGAGCCGCGGCTCCAGCACGAGCCAGCCTTCCCAGAAGCCGACCTCGACATGCGTCGGCACGTCGTAGCGCGCCCACTCGCCCGCGTCGGTCAGCCAGTACGCGTGTGCGTCGAAGAAATCCACGCTGCGCCACGCGACGTGACGGCCATCGATCGGGTCGAACCACGCGCCCGCGCTGATGTCGTCGGGTTCGCCGCGAAACACGACCGGCGCATCGGCGAGCGGCGTACCGCGCACCCAGCGGCGCGCGTCGTACGGATAGCCGGCTGCGGTCGCATGCGCTTCGCCGCGATCCCAGCTCACGTAGACGGTATCGCGGTCGATCCAGCCGACCGTGTGATGCCCCGGCTCGTCGATCGTGAAACCGCCGTCGACGAAACGACGCTGCACGAGATCGAACTCGCGCACGACGACGGCGTCGGCCCCGCCGGGCGACAGCGACAGCAGCGCGCGGTCGCCGTCGGGGTACAGGATCGCGTCCTGCTCGAACACCCACGACTCGCCCTCTTGCGCGCCGAGCGCGTCGACGTCGAGCAGCGTTTCCCACTCGGGCCGGCCGGCGCGCCAGTCGTCCCAGCGCGCGCGGCGCCACAGTCCCTTCGGATGGAGATCGTCCTGCCACAGGTCGTACGCCCAGTCGCGCCAGCGGGTCGGAATCACCGGGCGTTCGCGCGGCAGATACGCCTGCGCGAGCCGCGCGGTGAGCGCGCGATACGCATCGTCGTCGCGCAGCGCGACACGCGTGCGCGCGTTCTGCTCGTCGACCCAGGCGCGGGCGCGCTTGCTGTCGAGCGCTTCGAGAAAGCGGAAGGGATCGGCCCCGGCGGGCCAGCGGAAGGAATCGGACATGACGGAACGCACCTGACGGCAAACCGCGATTATGTCCGATCACGGCATGCGCGACGTCCGCGCATGCCGCGACAGCGGTTTACGGCTCCAGATGCAGTTCCTGGATCTTGCGCGTGATGGTGTTGCGGCCGATGCCGAGCCGCTCCGCCGCCTCGACCTTGCGGCCGCGCGTGAAGTCGAGCGCCTCGCGAATCACGGCCGCCTCGAAGCGGCGCGCGAGCTCGTCCATCACGTCGGCGGAATTCTCGCGCAGCAGCCGCGCGACTTCCGTGCGCAGGCCGCTTTCCCACATCGGATAGCCGGCCGGCGCACCGTTCGGTGCGGCCGCGACGGGCGCCGCCGTCAACGGCACGACACCGGCCGCCAGCTGTGCGCGCGCCGCGTCGCCCGCAACGCCGCCGCTCACGCCGCCGAGTGCATCCGCGCCATCGGCCGTCGCGGTCACCGGCGCGCCTGCCGGCACGAGGTCGGGCGGCAGGTCCTTGATCTCGACCGTCTGCGCGGGCGCCATCACGGTCAGCCAGTTCGCGAGGTTCTCGAGCTGCCGCACATTGCCGGGAAACGGCAGCGACGTCAGATACGCGAGCGCTTCGTCCGACACGCGCTTCGGCTCGACGCCGAGATCGCGCGCGCTCTTCTGCAGGAAGTGGCGCGTGAGCAGCGCGATGTCCTCGCTGCGTTCGCGCAGCGGCGGCAGCCGCAGCCGGATCACGTTGAGGCGGTGGTAAAGGTCCTCGCGGAACAGCCCCTGCCGCACGCGCGCCTCCAGATTCTGGTGCGTCGCGGCGATCACGCGCACGTTCGCGCGCAGCGGATTGTGGCCACCGACCCGATAGAACTGGCCGTCCGACAGCACGCGCAACAGGCGCGTCTGCAGATCGAACGGCATGTCGCCGATTTCGTCGAGGAACAGCGTGCCGTTCTCGGCCTGCTCGAAGCGGCCCTGGCGCGTCGTCTGCGCGCCGGTGAACGCGCCACGCTCGTGGCCGAACAGTTCGGATTCCAGCAGGTCCTTCGGAATCGCCGCCGTGTTCAGCGCGATGAACGGGCCGTTCGCCCGCGGGCTGTGACGGTGCAGCGCCCGTGCGACGAGCTCCTTGCCGGTGCCCGATTCGCCGGTGATCAGCACGGTCGCGGCCGAATGCGACAAGCGGCCGATCGCGCGGAACATGTCCTGCATCGCGGGCGCCTGGCCGAGCATCTCGGGCGCCTCGGCGACGCGCTCGTCCTGCGGCGCGCCGCCGCGCAGGCTCTCCTCGACCGCGCGGCGAATCAGCTCGACGGCCTTGTCGACGTCGAACGGCTTCGCGAGATATTCGAACGCGCCGCCCTGGAACGCCGCGACGGCGCTGTCGAGATCGGAGAACGCCGTCATGATGATGACGGGCAGGCCCGGCAAGCGCTCGTGCATCGCCTGCAACAGCTCGAGGCCGGAGCCGCCCGGCATCCGGATGTCGGACACGAGCACCTGCGGCGTCTCGTGGTCGAGCGCGGCCAGCGCGTCGCGCACGTTCGCGAAGCTCTTCGTCGCGAAGCTGTCCCGGGCGAGTGCCTTTTCGAGCACCCAGCGGATCGATTGGTCGTCGTCTACTATCCAGATCGGCTTCATAGGTCGGTCAGGTATGGGTGAATCCGGTGAATCGCCATGCCGTCGCTCAGTGATCGAGCGGCAGCAGGATCTGAAATTCGGTACGGCCGGGCCGGCTCTCGACCTCGATCATCCCGTCGTGCTGCTGCACGAAGGTCTGCGCGAGCGTGAGTCCGAGGCCGCTGCCGTCGTCGCGCCCGGACACGAGCGGGTAGAAGATCCGGTCGCGGATCTCCTCCGGAATGCCGGGCCCGTTGTCGACTATGTGCAAGTCCAGTGCCAGCTTGTACAGGCGCTTCGCGATCGTCACCTTGCGCGCGACGCGCGTGCGCAGCTCGATCTTCGCGTCGCCCTGCGCGATCCGTTCGCGCAGCGCCTGCGCGGCGTTGCGCACGATGTTCAGCAGCGCCTGGATCAACTGCTCCTTGTCGCCGCGCAGGTCCGGCACGCTCACGTCGTAATCGCGCTCGATGGTGAGCCCGCGCGGAAATTCCGCGAGCATCACCGCGCGCACGCGTTCGCACACTTCATGAATGTTGACGTCGCCGACGATGTGCGGATGCCGATGTGGCTCCAGCAACCGGTCGACGAGCGTCTGCAGGCGATCGGACTCCTTGATGATCACCTGCGTGTATTCGCGCAACTCACCGCGCTCGCGCTCGCTCAGTTCGAATTCGAGCAGCTGGGCTGCGCCGCGAATGCCGCCGAGCGGGTTCTTGATTTCGTGCGCGAGGTTGCGGATCAATTGCTTGTTGACCGCGGTCAGGTCGTGGATGCGCTCCTCGCGATCGGTGCGCGACTGCCGTTCGTTCTCGAACAGCTCGACGAGCACGAAATCGGGCGCGGTCTCGAGGAAGCCGACGATCGCATGCACGTGCAGCGGTTCGCGGCCGGGCCGGTCGAGCACGGTATCGAGATGCGTCGCGTGAAAGCGCTCCTCGCCGATCGCGGTGATCGTCGACGCGAGCTCGTTCGCGTTCGGGAAAATCTCGCCCCACGGCCGCTGCGCGAGCTGCCGGCGCGAGATGTCGAGCATCGCCTCCGCGGACGGGTTCGCGAACGCGACCCGCAGCGTCTTGCGGTCGAGCACGATCACGACCGTCGGCAGCGCTTCCAGCCCGGCAAGCAGGCCCGAGCGCGAGAGGCGCTCGTCTTCCGTCAGTCGCTCGGGCTGCCCCGTCTTCGCCTTGATCAGATTCTTCAGAGCCATCGTGCGTGTCGTCGCGCCTCAGCGGGTCGGAAAATGGAAATGCTCGGAACAAAAAAGGGACGGCTGGACGCCGTCCCCTTTCAGACTCCGCGGTCCCCGCCGCAAGCCGCGCGACGGGAACGAACCGGCATGACGGCGCTGGATCGAAGCGCCATCGCCGATTACAGCGAGTAATACATCTCGAACTCGATCGGATGCGTCGTCATGCGGAACTTCGCCAGCTCCTGCTCCTTCAGCGCGAGGTACGCATCGATCATGCCGTCGGTGAACACGCCACCGCGCGTCAGGAACTCGCGATCCTTGTCGAGCGCTTCCAGTGCCTGGTCGAGGCCTGCGCAGACGGTCGGGATCTTTGCATCCTCTTCCGGCGGCAGGTCGTACAGGTTCTTGTCCGCGGCTTCGCCCGGGTGGATCTTGTTCTGCACGCCGTCGAGACCGGCCATCATCAGTGCCGTGAAGCACAGGTACGGGTTGGCCATCGGGTCCGGGAAGCGCGTTTCGATACGGCGGCCCTTCGGGTTCGACACGTGCGGAATGCGGATCGATGCCGAACGGTTGCGTGCCGAGTAGGCGAGCTTGACCGGTGCCTCGAAGTGCGGAACCAGACGCTTGTACGAGTTCGTCGTCGGGTTCGTGATCGCGTTCAGCGCACGGGCGTGCTTGATGATGCCGCCGATGTAGAACAGCGCGAATTCCGACAGGCCGGCGTAGCCGTTGCCCGCGAACAGGTTCTGGCCGTCCTTCCAGATCGACTGGTGAACGTGCATGCCCGAACCGTTGTCGCCGACGACCGGCTTCGGCATGAACGTCGCCGTCTTGCCGTACGAGTGCGCGACGTTATGGATGATGTACTTCGACCATTGCGTCCAGTCGGCGCGCTGCACCAGCGTCGAGAACTTCGTGCCGATTTCGTTCTGGCCCTGGCCCGCCACTTCGTGGTGGTGCACTTCGACCGGGATGCCGAGCTGTTCGAGCAGCAGGCACATTTCCGAACGCATGTCCTGGAACGTGTCGACCGGCGCGACCGGGAAGTAGCCGCCCTTCGTGCCCGGACGGTGGCCCGTGTTGCCGCCTTCGAATTCCTTGCCTGCTGACCACGGCGCTTCTTCCGAGTTGATCTTCACGAAGCAGCCCGACATGTCCGTGTTCCACTGGACCGAGTCGAAAATGAAGAATTCCGGCTCCGGACCGAAGTAGGCGGTGTCGCCCAGGCCCGTGCTCTTCAGGTACGCTTCGCCGCGCTTCGCGAGCGAACGCGGGTCGCGCTCGTAGCCCTTGCCGTCGGCCGGCTCGACCACGTCGCAGGTCAGCACCAGCGTCGATTCTTCGTAGAACGGGTCGATGAATGCGGCGGTCGGGTCCGGCATGAGCAGCATGTCCGACGCCTCGATGCCCTTCCAGCCGGCGATCGACGAGCCGTCGAATGCATGACCGCTTTCGAACTTGTCTTCGTCAAACGCCGAAACCGGCACCGACACGTGCTGTTCCTTGCCGCGCGTATCCGTGAAGCGGAAATCGACGAACTTGACGTCCTCGTCCTTCACGAGCTGCATGACGTCGGCGACGGTTTTACTCATAACCTCTTCTCCTGATTGAACAATTCCGGCGGACTGGGAACCGCCTCGTTTATCGAGCTGCCCGGAGTCTGGCTTTGGCGCAGCGCGCCCCGGGTCGACCGAATTCTATATAGCAGCAACCGTGCCAGCCATGCACAGAAGCGACATGAATCGCGCCAGACCGCGCCACGGCAGGGCCCGGCTGCGCGATTCCGGGGCCAGGCGCCGCATCGGCGATCGCATGGCCGCACCTCCATGGTGCAAATGGCGAAGCATGCCCACGTCGCAGATTCATTCTGGTGCACGCGTGCCATTCTGCACTTTTTTGGTGAATGCGTGGGCGGTGCATACCCTGCCGGGCAACCGGACATCCGCGCGGCGGTGCCGCGCTAGAATGATCGTTTGACCGATACGGAGACCTCCTGCCATGAGTACGCTCGACCAGCTTTACGCGAAGGCCGAAGAACGCCGCGCCCAGGGTGCGCTCCACTATGCCGGCGCACTGCTGCCGGTCGAGGCGTTCGAACTGCTGCAGCTCGACCCGTCGGCACGCCTCGTCGACGTGCGCACCCGCGCCGAGCTCGACTGGATCGGCCGCCCGCTCGTCGGCGACGGCCAGTACCTGCACCTCGAATGGACGCGCTATCCGGGCGGCGTGCCGAACGCCGAATTCGTCGATCAACTGAAAGCGGCCCTCCCGGCCGATACGCCCATCCTGTTCCTGTGCCGCAGCGCCGCGCGCTCGAAGCTCGCCGCGGTCGCCTCGACGCAGGCCGGCTTCACGAAGGCGTTCGACCTGCTCGAAGGCTTCGAGGGCGGCAAGGATGCCGAAGGCCATCGCAAGACGGTCGACGGCTGGTGCTTCCGGAAACTGCCGTGGATCGGCGCCTGACAGCGCATCCGCCCAGGCACGCCCGACTGCGACATCGTCGAGCCGGGCGATGACATCCCGATGACGGGCCGCATTGCGCGGCCCGCGGTTTTTGTGCGGCCCTTGCGCGGCCCGCATCGGTGATCGGTGCGCGGCCCTCAGGCGCGCGGCACGTCCGGTTCGACCACGTCGCCGCCGAGCAGGTGCACGCCTTCGCGCAGCTTCACGAACGCGGCCGCGACCGCCTCCGGCTCGCCCTTCACGCCGAGATCGATGTGCCGGCGCGCGTAGATCCCGCCGCGCTCGGCATCGCCGACGCTCGGCAGGCTGAACACGCGCACGCCCGGGAAATCGCGCTCGATCTTCTCCATCAGCGGCGTGAGCGTCGATTCCGGCAGTTCGAACACGTACAACGAGCGCTCCGCGTGCGGCGTCGCGTGATGGAGATGCTGGTACTTCGTGTCGAGCACCCATTCGATCATCGGCCACGCCATCACCGGAAAGCCCGGCACGAAATGGAGATCGCCGACCGAGAACCCGGGAATCCGGTTGTAGCCGTTCGGGATGATCGTCGCGCCGGCCGGGAACACGCCCATGTTGAAGCGGTGCTGGTTTTCCGGCGATTCGAAATCGACCGGCCGGGCCGGATCGGTGTGCGTCTCGCGGATACGCTCCGAGATCAGCGCCTTCGCTTCCGGGTGCAGCTCGAGCGGCACGCCGAGCGCGGCGGCCGCGCACTGGCGCGTGTGGTCGTCCGGCGTCGCGCCGATCCCGCCCGTGGAAAACACGATGTCGCCGGATGCGACCGCGCGCGCGATCGTCGCGGTGATCCGCGCCGGATCGTCGCCGACGTATTCGGCCCAGTCGAGCGCGAGGCCGCGCGCGCCGAGCAGCTCGATGACCTTGGCCAGGTGCTTGTCCTGCCGGCGGCCCGAAAGGATTTCGTCGCCGATGATGATGATGCCGATGCTCATGCCTGCCCCATGTCGATTGCGGTGGCGCGCGAACTCGCGCGCAGGTCGTCCAGCGCGCGCAGGCAATAGTGCCCGAACCACAGCGCCGAAAAGACGAGGATGAAAGCGTAAACCCAGATCATGGCCGCCGCCACGAACGGAAACAGCACCATCATCCAGACCGACGACACCCACACGAACGTCGGCACGGTACCGAGCAGCCCGGTCGCGACGCCGATGCCGATCAGCGGCCAGCGATGCTGCCGCACCAGCGCACGTCGCTCGTCGCGGCTCGCGTGCTGCGCGAGCGCGTCGTAGGTCATCACGCGGTAGGTCAGCCAGCCCCAGATCACGGGCGGCAGCAGCGCGAAGAACGGCGGAATCAGCCACAGCGGGATCGTGACGACGAGCAGCACGACGCCGACGACGGCCGCGCCGAGCGAATTGAACACGCTGCCGAAGAACGTGCCGCCCCGCTTCGCCTCCAGCGCGGCGAACTGCCGGTTCGACAGGTGCTTGATCACGACCGGCATCGAGATCGTCGCGATCAGCAGCAGCACGGTCAGCACGATCAGCGGAATCGCGAGCGATACGACGACGAACGGCGCGACGACCGCATGCAGCTGCGACATCCCGATCGCGTCGAACATGCGGTACAGCACCGCCGTGAGCACGAAGCCGTCGAGCGCGCCGCGCGCGGCGTCGATCAGCGTTTGCCACGAGAACCACAGCACGACGCCCCACAGCAGCGCCGAGACGACGAACGGCATCAGGGTGAGCCACAGCATGCGCGGATGCAGCGCGCTGACGAAGGCCCGGACGAAGGAGCGCAGCAAGTCGTTCATGCGAACCTGTATCGACGAAGAAAAACGGGGAAAGGATAAACCACACGGCCCGCATGCGCCAAAGCGCTTGCGGGCCGTGCAGGAGAGCCGTTCAACGGGAAAGCGGCGGGGTCAGGCCGACGCCGCGCCGCGCTTCGCGGGAACGAGGCGCCGGAAGATGCGCACGAACGCGAGGCCGTGCTGCGCCCAGAAGCCGTCGCCGTAGGACACGCCTTCGATCTGCTCGCGGATGCCGGTCGGCTCGACCGTGCGGTTCCACGACGCGGTGCCGAACATCATGTCCCACCACGGGAACAGCACGCCGAAGTTGCAGCCGTACTTGGTGCCTTCGTGGCCGTAGCCGACCGCGTGGTGGCGCCGGTGGAAGGTCGGGCTCACGAGCAGGCGCTCGCCGAGCCGGCCGAACGACAGCCGCGCATTCGTATGCTGGATGCTCTGCATGAAGTTCGTGACCGCGGTCAGCACGACGAACTGCGACGGCGTCACGCCGATCACGAGCGCGATCGACGCGAAGAAGCACGACTGGATCACGTCGTCGAGCAGGTGGTTGCGGTCGTCGCACCACAGCGACATCTGCCGCTGGCTGTGATGCACCGCGTGCAGCTCCCACCAGATGCCGAACTTGTGCTGCCAGCGGTGATACCAGTAGCCGGCGAAGTCGAGCACGACGAGGTAGATCGCGAACGCGACGATCGGCCGCGACGTCACGCCGGGCCACAGATAGTCGAGGTTGACGTTCACGACGCCGTGCAGGCGCAGCCATGCCTGGAAGCCGTCGAACACCGGCTGCAGCGCAAAGAAGAAGAACAGCGCGTAGATGCCGAGCTTCGCGATCGCCGTATAGATCACGTCGACCCGCACCGCGCGGCGGTTCTGCCAGCGCTCGACCGGCAGCAGCGCCTCGAGCGGGCGCAGCAGCACGAACATCAGCACCATCTGCAGCGCGCCGATGATCACCCAGTACAGCGCGTCGTAGGTGTCCTCGTCATAGCCCATCAGGTTGAACTTGAAGAGGAGCGGCTGCACGACGTCGACGTACAGCCAGGTCTGGATGTCCGACACGAACGCATCGATCAGGTGCAGCATCGCTCGCCTCCGCCCGTCACGCGCCGTTCGCAGCCTTCCACGGCGCGCGGTCGTAGAAGTAGATCCCGTGCGGCGAACGGCCGACGGCGATCGTCTGCACCAGCTTGCGCGATGCGAGATCGATGATACCGACCTTCTTCGCGAAGCGGAACGTCACCCACAGCGTCTTCTTGTCGGCGGACAGTTCCATGTCGTCCGGTCCCGGCAGCAGGCCGGTGATGTCGCCGACGTTGGTGAGCGTGTTCTCGTCGATGATGCTGATCGTGTTCGCGACCCGGTTCGTGACCGCGACGTGCGTGCCGTCGGCGAGCGAGCGGAAGTTGTGCGCGCCGTTGCCCGTGTGGATCTGCTTGACGATCTTCTGGTTGCGCCAGTCGACCACCGCGACGTAATCCGCGCCAGTCATCCCGACCAGCAGGAACTTGTCGTCCGGCGTGAGCCACAGGCCGGCCGGCACCTTGCCGACCTTCATCTTCCACTTGACCGTCTGAGTCGCGAGGTCGACCGCCGCGATCTCGCCGGACACCTGCAGCGACACGAGCACGGTCTTGCTGTCCTTCGTGAACGCGATATGGCTCGGCATCACCGCGAGCGGCAAGCGCTTCACGAGATGCAGGTCGCGGCCGTCGTAGCCGTAGATGTCGAGCCGGTCGAGGCGCAGCCCGGTCGACACGAACCACTTGTTGTCGGGCGAAAAGCCGAGCTGGTACGGATCCTCGATGCCTTCGACCGTGCGCTGCAGCTTGCCCGTCTTCGGATCGACGAACATCAGGCTGTTCGAGACCGAATTCGCGACGATCAGCGACGAATTGTCCGGCGTCGCCATCAGGTGGTGCGGCTCCTTGCCGGTCGGCATCGTGCCGACGACCTGGCGGGTCTGCTGGTCGATCAGGGAAAGCGTCGCTTCGGCCGAATTGAGGATGATTACGTTATTGGCGTGTGCGGCGGGCGCCAGCACGGCGGCGGCCAGCGCAAGCGTGCGGCCGAAGGAAAGGAAAGTGCGCATGAAGACTCACGTCGTGGAACAGCAGTCATTGTAAAACGCTCGGCGGGCCCCACCGGTTGACGGAAGGCGGGGTTGCGCCACTTCGACGCACGTCGCGGCCGCCGTGCGGCCGGCCGCGGCGGGGCCCGCAACCGGTGCGGGCCCCGCCGGTCGCTGATGCGCTAACGCTGCATCGACTCCCACACCTTGTGCAGACGCTTGACAGAGACAGGCATCGGCGTGCGCAGTTCCTGCGCGAACAGCGAAATTCGCAGCTCCTCCAGCAGCCAGCGGAATTCCGCGAGGCGCGAATCGGCGACGCCACCGCGCTGCGACACCGCGCGCTGATACTGCTGGACGAGCGGCAGCAGCTCGCCGGACTGCTTCGCGTCGCGCGCCGGGTCGGCCTTCAGCTTGTCGATCCGCAGCGCGATGCCCTTCAGGTAGCGCGGGAAGTGTGCAAGCTGCACGTAAGGCGTGTCGATCACGAAGCGCTTGCCGACCAGCGCGGCGAGCTGCTGCTGCAGATCCGCATGGGCCTGCGCGAACGGCTTCGCCTGCGCGAGCTTCTTCGCAAGCCCCGCATACTCGGCGAGGATCTGCCCGACCAGCCGCGCGATCTCCTGCGCGAGCAGGTTCAGGCGGCTCCTGCCCTCGTCGCGGCGCGCGTGGAAGCTCGCGTCGTCGTCGGGCAGCGGATCCTGCAGGCACGCGCGGTCGAGCGCCGTGTCGATCAGCTGGTCGCGCAGTTCGTCCTGCGTGCCGAGCGACATGTACTGCATCGCCATCTCGCGCAGCCCCGGCAGGTTCTTCTCGAGGAACTTGATCGGCTCCTTCAGCTGCAGCGCGAACAGCCGCCGCAAGCCGGCTCGGTGGATCCGCGCGGCCTCCTCCGGCGAGTCGAACACTTCGACGTCGCAATGCGTGCCGCGATCGACGAGCGCAGGATAGCCGTACAGCGTCTGGCCGCGGCGGCGGATCTCCAGCAGCTCGGGAAGCTTGCCGAAGTTCCACGTCGTCAGGTTCTCGTACAGCGCGGTCGCGCCGGCTTCCGCCGGGGCGGCCGTGTGCGGCGCCGCGCCCTTGCCCGGCTTGCCGCCCTTCGCCGTCGAACCCGCCGCCGCGGCGAGCGCCGGCGCGCCGCCCGCGTCGCCGTCGCCCGCTTCGCCGCCCGGCGCGATCGTCGACGCCGCCGCGATCTTCTGGAACTGCTGCTGCGCCTGCGCGCCGAGCTCCTGGCGCAGTTGCGCCAGATTGCGCCCCATCGCGAGCTGACGGCCGTGCTCGTCGATCACCTTGAAGTTCATGAACAGGTGCGCGGGCAACGTCTCGAGCTTGAAGTCGGCCGTCTTCATCGCGACCTGGGTCTCGCCGCGCACGTCGGCGATCAGCGCCTCGACGAGGCCGCCCGCGCCGAAGCGCTCGCGGCCCGTGCGCTCGACGAAGCCGGCCGCGTATTCGGGCAGCGGCACGCAGTGCCGGCGCAGCTTCTGCGGCAGCGACTTCAGGAGCAGCTGCACCTTTTCCTTCAGCATCCCCGGCACGAGCCATTCGCAGCGGCGCGCGTCGACCTGGTTCAGCGCGTACAGCGGCACCGCGAGCGTCACGCCGTCGCGCGGCGTGCCGGGCTCGAAATGGTACGTGAGCGCCATCTCGACACCGGCCATCGTCGCGCGCTTCGGAAACAGCTCGGTCGTCACGCCGGCCGCCTCGTGGCGCATCAGGTCGTCGCGCGACAGGTACAGCAGGCGCTGCTTCTCCTCCGCCTGACCGCCCTTCTTCGCCTCGTCGCGATACCAGCGCTCGAACGCGGCGCCGGTGTGAATGCCCTCCGGAATCGCCTGGTCGTAATACGCGTAGATCAGCTCGTCGTCGACCAGCACGTCCTGGCGGCGCGACTTGTGCTCGAGCTGCTCGATGTCGGCGAGCAGCTTGCGGTTGTGCGCGAAGAACGGCAGCTTCGTGTCGAACTCGCCCTCGACCAGCGCGCCGCGGATGAACAGCTCGCGCGCCCGCGCCGGATCCTGCTTGCCGAACGCGACGCGCCGGCGGTGGTAGATCGGCAGCCCGTACAGCGTCGCGCGCTCGAACGCGCTGACCTGCGCGGGGCGCTTTTCCCAATGCGGCTCCGACAGCGATTTCTTCAGCAGATGCGCGCCGATCTTCTCGACCCACTCCGGCTCGATCTTCGCGAGACAGCGCGCATACAGCCGGCTCGTCTCGACGAGTTCGGCCGCCATCACCCAGCGGCCGGCCTTCTTCGCGAGCGCGGAGCCCGGCCACAGGTAGAACTTGATCCCGCGTGCGCCGAGGTAGTGCGGATCGTCGTCGGCCTTCATGCCGAGGTTGCCGAGCAGGCCCGTCAACAGGGCCAGATGGACCTGCTCGTAGGTCGCCTCGACCTCGTTGAGGCGCCAGCCGTGCTCGCGCACGACCGTCAGCAGCTGCGAATGGACGTCGCGCCATTCGCGCAGCCGCAGGTGCGACAGGAAGTTCTGCCGGCACGCGTCGATCAGCTGGCGGTTCGACTTCTTGTGCGCGACGGCTTCCTCGAACCACGCCCAGATCTTCAGCCACTGCAGGAATTCGGAGCGCTCGTCGGCGAACCGGCGGTGCGCCTGGTCGGCCTGCTCCTGCGCCTCGATCGGACGGTCGCGCGGGTCCTGAACGGACAGCGCGCTCGCGATGATCAGCACCTCGCGCAGCGACTGCTGGTCGCGCGCGGCGAGAATCATCCGGCCGACGCGCGGATCGAGCGGCAGCCGCGCGAGTTCGCGGCCGAGCGGCGTCAGCGCGTTGTCGTCGTCGACCGCGCCGAGTTCGTTGAGCAGCTGGTAGCCGTCCGCGATCGCGCGGCCGGGCGGCGGCTCGAGGAACGGGAACGATTCGATCGCGGTCAGGTGCAGCGACTTCATCCGCAGGATCACCGACGCGAGCGACGAGCGCAGGATTTCCGGATCGGTGAAACGCGCGCGCGCCTGGTAGTCGCTTTCCTCGTACAAGCGGATGCAGACGCCGTCGGCCACCCGGCCGCAGCGGCCCGCGCGCTGGTTCGCGGCGGCCTGCGAGATCGACTCGACCTGCAGCTGCTCGACCTTGTTCCGGTACGAATAGCGCTTCACGCGCGCGAGCCCGGTGTCGACGACGTAGCGGATGCCCGGCACCGTCAGCGACGTTTCGGCCACGTTGGTCGCGAGCACGATGCGGCGTGCGTTCGACGCCTTGAACACCTTGTCCTGGTCGGCCGCCGACAGCCGCGCGAACAGCGGCAGAATCTCGGTATGCGGCGGATGATGCTTGCGCAGCGCCTCGGCCGCCTCGCGGATCTCGCGCTCGCCGGGCAGGAACACCAGCACGTCGCCGGGGCCTTCGCGGCACAGTTCGTCGACCGCGTCGACGATCGCGTCCATCAGGTCGCGTTCGGCCTCGCGCGCGGTCTTCACGCGATCGCGGCCGCCCGTGCCTTCGGCGTGCTTCACGGCCGGGCGATCCTCGGCCACCGGCCGGTAGCGCATCTCGACCGGATACAGCCGCCCGCTCACCTCGATCACGGGCGCCGGGCGCGCATCGGTGCCGAAATGGCGCGCGAAACGGTCGGCGTCGATCGTCGCGGACGTGACGATCAGCTTCAGGTCCGGCCGCCTCGGCAGGATTTCCTTCAGGTAGCCGAGCAGGAAGTCGATGTTCAGGCTGCGTTCGTGCGCCTCGTCGATGATCAGCGTGTCGTACGCCTTCAGCAGCGGATCGGTCTGCGTCTCGGCGAGCAGAATGCCGTCCGTCATCAGCTTGACGGACGCGCCCGGCGCGAGATTGTCGGTGAAACGCACCTTGTAGCCGACCACCTCGCCGAACGGCGTGCCGAGCTCCTCGGCGATGCGCCGGCCGGTCGACGACGCGGCCAGGCGCCGCGGCTGCGTATGGCCGATCAGGCCCGTGCCGCCGGCGCCGAGGCCGCGGCCGAGATCGAGACAGATCTTCGGCAGCTGGGTGGTCTTGCCCGAACCCGTTTCACCGCAGACGATGACGACCTGATGACCGGCGATCGCGCGCGCGATTTCGTCGCGCTTGCCCGACACGGGCAGGCTTTCGGGGTAGGTGATCGGCGGAACGGGATTGGGCGCGACGGCCGCGCGCGGCGGACGCTCGCGGCGCGGCGCGCGCTCGCCGGCGGCCTGGGGCGCGCCCTGCGCGGCCGGCTGGCCCGGCTCGCGGCGCCGCTCGTCGCCGCGCGGCCCGCGCGGCAGCTGACCCGCCTGCTGTTGCTGCTGGCGCGGCGGCTGGCCCTGCTGCTGACGCGCATCGGCCGCCCCCTCCGGGTGCCGGGCCGACGGCGCTTTGGCCCGCGTCGGCGCGGGACTTTTAGGTACATTCGACATGGGGGCGCATTATAATCCCGCCCATGAATTCCCAAACCGACCTCCCACCCGCCCAGACCGGCGCCGCGACGCCGCCGGCCGCCGACGATTCGGCCGCCAGCCACGCGCAGTTCGTCGACTGGATGCGCTCCGTCGCGCCTTACATCCACAAGTTCCGCAACAGCACGTTCGTCGTGGGGTTCGGCGGCGAGGTGGTGCAGCAGGGGCTGCTGAACGCGCTCGTGTCCGACATCGCGCTGCTGCAGGCGATGGGCATCCAGATCGTGCTCGTGCACGGCTCGCGGCCGCAGGTCGAGGAGCAGCTGAGCCTGCATGGTGTCGAATCCGAGTTTTCGCACGGGCTGCGCATCACCGATGCGCGCGCGCTCGAATCCGCGAAGGAAGCGGCCGGCGAAGTGCGTCTCGACATCGAGGCCGCGATCAGCCAGGGTCTGCCGAACTCGCCGATGGCGCACGCGCACATCAGCGTCGTGTCCGGCAACTTCGTGACCGCCCGGCCGGTGGGGATTCTCGACGGGGTCGATTTCGCGCACACGGGCATCGTGCGCAAGATCGACGCCGAATCGATCCGTCATTCGCTCGCGAGCCGCAAGCTCGTGCTGCTGTCGCCGCTCGGCTTCTCGCCGACCGGCGAGGCGTTCAACCTGTCGATGGAAGACGTCGCGTCGGCCGCCGCGATCGCGCTGCGCGCCGACAAGATCATCTTCCTGACCGAGGCGCCCGGCATCGTCGACGACGAAGGCGGCCTGATCCGCGAAATGTCGCTCGACGCGGCCGCCGAGCTGCTCGACTCCGGCAACATCCAGGGCGACGACGCGTTCTTCCTGAAGCACTCGATCCGCGCCTGCCGCGGCGGCGTGACCCGGGCCCACCTGATTCCGCAGTCGCTCGACGGCAGCATGCTGCTCGAACTGTTCCTGCACGACGGCGTCGGCACGATGATCTCGTACGAGAACCTCGAAAGCCTGCGCGAAGCGACGCCGGACGACGTCGGCGGCATCCTGTCGCTGATCGAGCCGCTCGAATCCGACGGCACGCTGGTGCGGCGCGGCCGCCACCAGATCGAACGCGACATCGACCACTTCTCGGTGATCGAGCACGATGGCGTGCTGTTCGGCTGCGCGGCGCTGTATCCGTACCAGCAGGAGAAGATCGGCGAGATGGCGTGCCTGACGGTCGCGCCGGAAGCGCAGGGCTCGGGCGACGGCGAACGCCTGCTCAAGCGCATCGAGCAGCGCGCCCGCGCGCGCGGCCTCACGCACATCTTCGTGCTCACGACGCGCACCGAGCACTGGTTCCTCAAGCGCGGCTTCGTCAAGGTCAGCGTCGACGACCTGCCGGAAGACCGCCGCAAACTCTATAACTGGCAGCGCAAGTCGCTCGTGCTGATGAAGCAGCTCTGAGCGCAGGCACGACTGCCCTCCCCCAGACCGATTACAGGAGAAGTACACGATGGCTCGAATGATCCAATGCGCGAAGCTCGGCAAGGAAGCCGAAGGTCTCGATTTCCCGCCGCTGCCGGGCGAACTCGGCAAGCGCATCTACGAAAGCGTGTCGAAGGAAGCGTGGCAAGGCTGGCTCAAGCAGCAGACGATGCTGATCAACGAGAACCGCCTGAACATGGCCGACCCGCGCGCGCGCCAGTACCTGATGAAGCAGACCGAGAAGTACTTCTTCGGCGACGGCGCGGACCAGGCGTCCGGCTACGTGCCGCCGACGGAAGGCTGACGCACCGCGAATCGCGCGGGCCGGTCGCGCCGGCCGCGTTGCGAAGCGAAGCAAGGCAAACGGCACCGTGTATCGCACGGTGCCGTTTGCTTTTGGGAGGGCGGAATCGAGGCGATGCGATCCGTCCGGCGCGTGCGCCGCCGCCGAATCGGCAAGTCGCGCCGGCCCGGCGGATTCAACCCGCCGGTTTCAACGCACCGCGGTCGCCCGCCTGCGCGGTCTCGCCGATCGGACTTTCAGCGCTCGCGCCTTCGGCACCCCATTCGGCCGCATCGCTGCGCTCGGCCGTCGACAACTCGTCCGCGCGGTAGCCGGTGCGATTCAGCAGCGCGAGCATGCATGCGAGCGACACGAGCGCGTACAGCCCCGACGCGATCGCGACGCCGACGATGCTGCCGGTCGCGTTCAGGATCGCCTGCGCGAGCACCGGCGTGCCGCCGCCGACGACGAGCGCGCTCAACTGATACGCGAGCGACAGGCCCGTGTAGCGGATGTTGGCCGGAAACACGCGCGCGAGCACGCCGCCGACCGCGCCGTAGAACATCGCCGACGGGATCGTCGAGATGCACATCCCGGCGACGGCGATCCAGTACGAACGCGTCGCGAGCGCATGGAACATCACCGGCATCAGCACGATCTCGGGAATCAGGATCCAGCACATCGCGCGTCGCATGTCGACCTTCGACACGAACCACGCGCCGACCGGCTGCATCAGGAACTGCACGACGAGCGAGATCGACAGGATGCCGAGAAACGTGCCCTGCGCGTAGCCGAGCTCCTTCGTCGCCCACGACAGCGCGAAGGTGCTGCGGAAATACGTGACGTTGATCACCGGCAGCGTGCCGGCCGCGAGCAGCACGACGGGCCAGTGGTCGCGCACGACGTCGCGCAGCGGCAGCTTCACCGTGCGCTTGCGCGCGAGCACGCGCTGCATGTCGAGCGATTCCTCGAGCCGCAGCCGGATCACCATCCCGATGATCACGAGCACCGCCGACAGCAGGAACGGGATGCGCCAGCCCCACATCAGGAACGACGGCGTCGGCAGCGCGCTCAGCGCGAAGAAGGCGGCTGTGGCGAGCAGGTTGCCGGTGGGCGAACCCTGCTGCGCGAACGCCGCATAGAGGATGCTGCGATGCTTCGGCGCGTTCTCGCTCGCGATCAGCACCGCGCCGCCCCACTCGCCGCCGACCGCGATGCCCTGCAACACGCGCAGCACGACGAGGCCCGCCGGCGCCCACACACCGATCGACGCATAGCCGGGCAGCAGGCCGATGCCCGTCGTGGCCAGCCCCATCATCACCAGCGTGATCACGAGCGCGGTCTTTCGGCCGACGCGGTCGCCGAGATGCCCGAACACGATTCCGCCGAGCGGCCGCGCGGCGAAGCCGGCCCAGAACGTGACGAATGCGAGCAGCGTCGCGACGCCGGGATCCATCGTGCTCGAAAAGAACACCTTGCCGAATACGAGCGCGGCGGCGGTGCCGTAGATGTAGAAGTCGTACCACTCGATCGTGGTGCCGACGAACGCCGCGAGGGCGGCGCGGCCGGGCCGCGGCTGCGCGGCGGACGGGGATTGCGGACGGCTCATCGATGTCTCCATGTTTGTGATCGGCGGCGCGACTGTCGCGCGCCTTGCCGGATGGCCGGCCTTGCGCCGCCGGCTGGCGGTGGTGCTTTACGTCGCCTTACGTCGCTTTCATTGCCTTGCGTCGAGCGGCTTGTCCCTGCGATGCGCCGGCCGAGGATGCTCGCGTGCGCGCACCACTCGGCCGGTCACGCCGGGTCCGGCGCGACCTTCAGCACGCCGGCGTCGAGCAATCGTTGCTGGAGCGCGGGATCGACGCCGAGGCGGTCGAGCACCGCGCGCGTGTTGCGGCCGAGCGCGGGCGGCGGCGAACGATAGGTTGCCGGCGTGCGCGACAGCTTCACCGGCGATGCCGTGCCGCGATATGCGCCGATCTCGACGAACAATTCGCGGTGCAGCGCATGCGGGTCGCGCGCGACGTCGGCGACCGTGCGCACCGGCCCGCACGGCACGCCCGCCGCCATCAGGTCGCGCGCCAGCGGCTCGCACGGATGGGCGGCGAGCCGTGCCTCGAGTTCGGCCTTCAGTTCGGGCCGGTGCGCGCAGCGGCTGCGGTTGTCGGCGAAACGCGGATCGCCCGCGAGCGCCGGCGCGCCAAGATGCGCGACGAGGCGCGCGAACTGCCGGTCGTTGCCGACCGCGAGGAAGATCGGCACCGTCGCCGTGCGATAGCTGTCGTACGGCGCGATGTTCGGATGCGCGTTGCCGCTGCGCCCGGGCACGCGCCCCGAGCCGAAGAAGTTCGGCAGGTGCGGATGCAGCAGCGATACGCCGCAGTCGTACAGCGCGATGTCGATCGACTGCCCCTGCCCGCTCTTCTCGCGCTCCGCGAGCGCCAGCAGGATGCCGGCCAGCGCGTTGAGCCCCGTGACCATGTCGACGATCGGCAACCCGATGCGCATCGCGTCGCCGTCGCGCTCGCCGTTGACGCTCATCAGCCCGGCCATCGCCTGGATCACCGCGTCGTAGCCGGGCAGCCCGCCGAGCGGGCCGTCCTCGCCGAAGCCCGTCACCGCGCAGTGGATCAGGCGCGGGAAACGCGGCTGCAGGTCGCGCGCATAGTCCATGCCCCAGCGCGCGAGCGTGCCGGGCTTGAAGTTCTCGACGAGCACGTCGGCGTCCTCCAGCAGGCGCCACAGGATCGCGCGCCCGTCGTCGCGGGACAGGTCGAGCGCGAGCCCCTCCTTGTTGCGGTTCACGCCCATGAAATACCACGCGGTGTCGCCGAGGAACGGCGGCCCCCAGCCGCGCGTCTCGTCGCCGTCCGGCGGCTCGATCTTGATCACGGTCGCGCCGTGATCGGCGAGCGCCTGCGTGCAGTACGGACCGCCGAGCACGCGGCTCAGGTCGACGACCTTGAGCCCGTCGAGCGCGCCGCGCGGCGCGTTCATCGCTTCCGTCGCGCTCATCGTTCGACCTCCGGCAGCAGGTCGAGCGCCATGTCGAGCGGCACCGGCGTGCCACGCAGCAGCGCGTCGAACGCCGCTGCTTCGTCGTCGCGCGACGCCGGTGCGAGCGGGTCGACCGGCAGCAGCTTGTAACGCACGACCAGGTGCGCGAGCGCGAGGCGCCGGTAATCGGGTGCGAGCCGGGCGCCCTCGCACGCCATCAGCACGGCCGCGCTCGCGTAGTAAAGCGCCGACGCGGCCTGCCGCACGCGCGCGTCGTCGCCTTCCGCCGCGACCCGCGCGAGCGCATCGCACGCGCGCGCGAGAATGCGCCGCAGCGCCGCGCGGCTCGCGTCGGGCAGCGGCGCCGCGCCGAGCCGGTCGCCGAGGAACGTGCGCAGCGCGTCGAGCGCCTGCTCGCGCTGCGCGGCGCGCGCGACGTCGAGCGCGACGATGTTGCTGGTGCCTTCCCAGATCGAGCCGAGATGCGCGTCGCGCACGAGGCGCGCATCGCTCCATTCCTCGATGTAGCCGGTGCCGCCGCGCACCTCCATCGCATCGCCCGTCACGCGGCGCGCATCGCGGCACGCGCGGAACTTGATCAGCGGCGTCAGGATGCGCACGCAGCGCGCGGCCTGCTCGTCGCCCGCATCCGCCTGCGGCAGCAGCAGCGCGATCTGCATGAACATCGCGCGCGCGGCCTCGGCGGGCAGCAGCATCTTCATCAACTGACGCTGCATCAGCGGCATCTCGATCAGCTTGCGGCCGAACGCGGCGCGATGCGCGGCCACGTGCAGCGACTCGTTCAGCGCGCGCCGCATCAGGCCCGCCGCGCGCACGCCGTTCGACAGCCGCGACATGTTGATCATGTCGGCCATCTGGTGAAAGCCGCGGCCGATCTCGCCGATCAGCCAGGCCTGCGCGCCTTCGAGCGCGATCTCGCCGCTCGCCATCGAACGGCTGCCGAGCTTGTCCTTCAGCCGCACGATCCGGTAGCGATTGCGCGTGCCGTCCGGCAGCGTCTTCGGCAGCAGGAACAGCGCGAGGCCCTTGATGCCGTCCGGCGCGCCGTCGGGCCGCGCGAGCACCATCGCCAGGTCGGCGTCCGCGTTCGAGCAGAACCACTTGTCGCCGTACAGGCGCCACACCGCCCCGCCCTGCGCGTCGGTTTCACGCACCGCGCGCGTCGCGATGCGGCCGACGTCGGAGCCGGCCGCCTGCTCGGTCATGAACATCGCGCCCTGGAACAGCGTGTCGAAATCGCGCGACGCGAGCCTCGGCAGATAGTGTTCGACGAGCGCCGGGTCGCCGAAACGACGCAGCGTGCGCGTCAGCGAATCGGTCATGCTGACCGGGCAGCACAACCCGAATTCCGCCTGCACGAACAGAAACGTCAGCGCGTACTTGACGAGCGGCGCCACCGCCTCGGGCTGATGGCTCAGCGCCGCCAGCCCGAGCTCCGAGTAAGCGACCCGTTCGAGCGCGACATACGCGGGATCCTTGTCGATCCGCTGCACGGCTTCGCCGCGCCGGTTGCGATGCTCGAGCACGGGCGGATGCTTGTCCGCGCGCGACGCCCACGCGTCGAGTTCGCCCGACACGCGCGCGCCGAGCGCGTGCAGCTGCGGTTCGAGTGCCGCGTAGCGGGTCGCGCCGAGATGCAGTTTCAGCAACGCGCCGAGATCGGGATCGGCCGTGAAGAAGTTGATGCCCCGGCTATCGGGGATGTTGTTGGTCGCGCCTGTGTCCGGCGTGCGAGCGGTGTCGTTCATGCATGCGTCTCCATGGTGGCCCGGCTGCGGGCCGGTGCCCGCGCCGTGGCGGCGCGGCCGGCTGGTGCCAGGCGTTCAGCAGAGCGTAGGCGCGCGATCGATAAGCGTCCAATACAGGATTTATCCGGTACGATAGACGACGCTTATCGATGCCGATGCGGGGAGGACGCACCATGGAACTGAGGCAGTTGCGCTACTTCGTGGCGGTCGCCGAGGAGCTGCATTTCGGGCGCGCGGCGAAGCGCCTGTTCATCTCGCAGCCGGCGCTGAGCTTCGACATCCGCAAGTTCGAGGATGCGCTCGGCGTGCAGCTTTTTTCCCGCACCAACAAGACGGTCGCGCTGACCAACGCGGGCGCGGTGCTGCTCGGCGAAGCGCGCCGGCTGCTGCTGCAGGCGGCCGAGGCAGAGCGTCTCACGGTGCGCTCGGCGTCCGGTCTCGCGGGACGGCTGCGGATCGGCTTCGTCCATTCGATGCTGTATCGCGGGCTGCCCGACGCGGTGCGACGCTTCGAGGCCGACTATCCGGGCGTCGAGATCGTGCTGAGCGAGATGAACACGCAGGCGCAGGTGCAGGCGATCCAGCGCGGCCAGATCGATCTCGGCTACGCGCACTGGGGCCACTGCCCGCCCGAGGTCGAATCGGCGCCCGTCTACGCGGAACCGTTCGTGTGCTGCCTGCCGGCCGCGCATCCGCTCGCGCGGCGCCGGCAGGTCGCCCTCGCCGCGCTGGCCGCGGAACCGTTCATCCTGTTTCCGCGCGACGCGGCGCCGCACTATCACGACCTGATCATCGCGCAATGCGTGAACGCGGGATTCAGCCCGCTGATCCGCCACGAGGCGCGGCTCTGGCAGACGATCCTGTCGATGATCGAATTCGGGATGGGCATCGCGCTGGTGCCGCGCGTGCTGCAGCAGGTGAAGAGCGACCGGCTCGCGTTCCGGCCGCTGAAGGATGCGTCGCTGGAATCGCGCACGCTGGAGCTGAAGCGCAGCGGCACCGCCGAACCGGTCGCGCTGCGCTTCGCCGACTACGTGCGCGCGTCGATCGACGCGCTGCCCGCGCTCGCGGGCTGAGCCGGCGCGCCGGTACGCCGCGCCGCTACTTCTCCGCTACTTCGCTTCCGGCTGCAGCACCGGCTGCGCGCGCCGATACCACACCGCATACACGACGGACAGCGCGACCAGGAACGGAATGCCGAAGATCAGCGTCATGTGGAATTCGGCCGTGAAGTACGTCGTCACCATCACCGCGAGCATCAGCGCCGCGCCGAGCAACGTCAGCAGCGGGAAGCCGCGCATCCGGAACGCGGGCGCCGGCAGGCCGAGCGCCGCGCGACGCCGCCGGAAGCAGTAATGCGTGACGAAGATCATCATCCACGTGAACAGCGCGCCGAACATCGACACCGACATCATGATCGTGAACGACGCGTCCGGATACAGCACGCTCAGGACCGTCGCGAGCGCGATGCCGAGCGTCGACAGCATCAGCGCGCCGAACGGCACGCCGCGCGTGTTCACCTCGCCGAGCGCCTTCGGCGCATGACCCGCGCGCGACAGGCTGAACATCATCCGCGTCGTGATGTAGAGCTGGCTGTTCATCGCGGACAGCGCGGCGATCAGCACGACGAAGTTGATCAGCCCGGCCGCGCCCGGCAGGTGGATCGCCTCCATCACCTTCACGAACGGGCTTTCGTCGCGCCCCGCCGCCGTCCACGGCACGATCGCGAGCATCAGCGCGAGCGTGACGAGGTAGAACAGCACGAGCCGCACGATCGTCGAGCGGAACGCGCGCGTCACCGCGCGCTCGGGATCTTCCGCCTCGCCCGCCGCGACCGCGATCATCTCGATGCTCAGGTAGCTGAAGATCGACACGATCACCGCGACCCACATCCCCCACATCCCCTTCGGGAAGAACCCGCCGTGCTCGGTGTAATGGTGGAAGCCCGCGCCGGCCGCGCCGTCGCCGACCAGCGCCGGATTGCCGAACACGACGTATGCGCCCAGCACGATGAAGCCGACGATCGCCGCGATCTTCACGACCGAGAAGCCGTATTCGACCGCGCCGAACACGTCGACGCTGCGCGCGTTGACGAACACGAGCAGCGCCGAGAAGCCGACGATCCACAGCCAGCCCGGCACGCCCGGGAACCAGTACTTCATGTACAGCGCGATCGCGGTGACTTCGGTGCCGACCGCGAGCACGATGCACGCCCAGTACGCATAGCGCACGAGGAATCCGGCCCACGGGCTCACGTAATGTTCGGCATAAGCGCCGAACGACCCGGAAGTCGGGTGCGCGACCGTCATCTCCGCGAGACAGCCCATCAGCAGCAGCGAGATGAACGCGCCGATCGCGTAGCTGACGAGCACGCTCGGCCCGGCAAAGCCGATCGCGAACCCGCTGCCGAGAAAGAGACCCGTGCCGATCGCACCGCCGATCGCGATCATCGCCATCTGCCGTGCGGAAAGCGTGCGGCGCAGACCCTGCTCGCGCGCCGCGATGTGCTGGAATTGCCCTTCTGGTTGCATCGAATGACCTCGTTCGAAAGCGTGTGTCCGGTCGAAACATCGACGGCGCACGGACCGGTGCCGGACCGCACCGGCCACCGCGCGCCGCGTGCTCAGAACATGTGGCGCAAGCCGGCCGCGATACCCGTCTGGTTGCCGCGTCCGGGCATTTCGGTGAACGCGCCGCCGGTCACCCGGTTGTAGTCGACCGTCGCATAGACCTGCGTCGCCTTCGACAGAGCGTACTCGGCCTCGAGCACGCCCGTATAGCGCTTCCCGCCGTTACCCGCGACGCCGTTGACGTTGCGGATGTCGTCGTAGTACGCAACGCCCGTCACCGACACCGCCGGCGTGACCTTCACGCTCGCGCCGGTATAGAAGATCGCGTCGCGGCGCGGATTGTCGGCGAACGAACCGTAGGTCACGTCGCGGCCCGGCGCGTTCAGCAGTTGCCGGTCGAGCAGGCCCGTGCGGTCGATGCCGCCGAGATAGCCCGCGTACAGCGTCGCCGCGCCGAACGCGTAGCGTGCGCCCGCGCCCCATGCCTGCTGCGCACGGCTGTTCAGGTCGCGCGCCTGCTGGTAGGTCGCGCCGACCATCAGCCCGCCGAGCGTGTACGACACGTGCGTGCCCCAGTACGCATTCGCGCCGAGGCTGCCCGCGACGCCGCCGAAGCCGTAGCTCGCGCCGACGTTCAGCCCGCCGAACGTGCCGTCGTAGCTGACGACGTTGCTCGCGCGGCCCTGCGTGAGGAAGTACGGCCACATGTTGGCCGTATAGTTGCCGACCGTCAGCGGATCGAGATCGCCGAACAGGTTGAACGCCTCGGTCGCCTGCCGGCCGAGCTTCACGGTGCCCCAGTCGCTCGCCAGGCCGACATACGCGTAGCGGCCGAACAGCGCGCCGTCGAGCTGCCCGTTCTGCGGCTCGAAGCCGCTCTCGAGCTGGAAGATCGCCTTCAGCCCGCCGCCGAGCGCTTCGCTGCCCTTCAGGCCCCAGCGGCTGTTGGTGATCGCGCCGTTGGTCATCTGCACGCTCGCGTCGTTCGACGCGTTCGCATGCGTCGTGTAGCGAATGCTCTGGTCGACGATGCCGTACAGCGTCACGCTGCTCTGCGCCATCGCGCCGCTCGCGGCGAGCAGGCCCGCCATCGTCGGTACTGCGAATCGAGTGATACGCCTCATCTTCGTCTCCATCCTTGTCTGAATATTTGATGTTCGTCGGGGGGTGTTGATGCTTGTCGTTGATCGTGGGTGCTGCGATCGTCGCGAAGTCGCGTGCCGGCTAGCCGCGTGCCGCCGGCAGCGCGACGTACGCGACGAGTTCGACGCGCATGTCCGGGTGCGCGAAGCCCTGCACGCCCACGCACGTGCGGTTCGGGTACGGTTCGTGAAAGTGGCGCCGGTATTCGGCGTCGAATTCGGGCATCGCCTTCACGTCGGACAGATAGACGAGCACCTGCGCGACGTCGTCCATCGTCGCGCCGGCCGCCGCGACGGCCTTCGCGAGATTGCCGAGCGTGATGCGCGCCTGCTCGGTCATCGTGTCGCCGGCGATCGCGCCGGACGCATCGACCGGCCCGTGGCCGGTAAACATCAGCCCGCTCGCGCGGGTCGCCCACGAGAACGGCTGCGCGAGTTGCGGCAAGTCGACCGGGATCGTGTCTGCCATCGTGTCCTCCTTCGGTTCGGGAGCGGCCGCTCAGGCGGCCTGGCGCGACGTGCCGCCGAGCACGTCGGCGATCGCGTTCGCGACGTGGTCGACGTTCGCGTCGTTCAGGCCCGCGATGCACATGCGGCCCGAGCGCAGCAGGTAGACGCCGTGCGACGCGCGCAGCCGGTCCACGTCGGTCGCGGCGATGCCCGAGTAGCTGAACATGCCGCGCTGCGTGACGAGCGCATCGAACACGCTCGCCGGCAGGCGCGCGTCGAGCCGCGTCTTCAGCGCGCAGCGCATGCGCTTGATGCGCGTGCGCACCTCGGCCACCTCGTCTTCCCAGCACGCCCGCAGGACGTCGTCGTTCAGCACGGCCGACACGAGCTGCGCGCCGAACAGCGGCGGGCTCGAATAGGTGCGGCGCACGCCGGCCTGCAACTGGCTCAGCACCGTCGCCGCTTCGCCCGCGCTCGCGCAGACGATCGACAGGCCGCCCACGCGCTCGCCGTACAGCGAGAAGTTCTTCGAGAACGAGTTGCTGACGATCGCCGGCAGTCCCGCTTCGACGATCGCGCGCACGGCCCATGCGTCGTCGTCGAGCCCGTCGCCGAAGCCCTGGTACGCCATGTCGAGGAACGGAATCAGCCCGCGGCGCGCGAGCACGTCGATCACCGCGCGCCATGCGTCGCGGCCGAGGTCGAGGCCCGTCGGGTTGTGGCAGCACGGCTGCAGCAGCACGATGCTGCGCGCGGGCAGCGCGTCGAGCGCCGCGAGCATCGCGTCGACGCGCAGGTCGTTGCGCGCTTCGTCGTAGTACGGATACGTATGCACGTCGAGACCGGCCGCCGCGAAGATCACGCGATGGTTGTCCCACGTCGGATCGCTGATCCAGATCGCGCTGTCGGGGAAATAGCGCTTCACGAACTCCGCGCCGAGCCGCAGCGCGCCCGAGCCGCCGAGCGTCTGCAGCGTCGCGATACGCCCTTGTGCGAGCGCCGCGCAGTCGGCGCCGAACACGAGGCGCTGCACGCCCTGCCGATACGCGGCGAGCCCTTCCATCGGCAGATACGAATGCGGCGCGCCGGCTTCGCGCACGCGCTCGGCCGCGAGACGCGTGCTCTCCAGCACGGGGATGCGGCCCGCTTCGTCGTAGTAGAGACCGATGCTGAGGTTGACCTTGTGCGGATGGGCATCCTGCTGGAACGCCTGGAACAGCGACAGGATCGGGTCGCCCGGATAGGCGGGAATGTGTTCGTACATGGCGGAATGACGCTGGAAGTTGAAGGCGGCGAGTCGGCCGGCGGCGTGACAGCGCGTCAGGCCGTGCGGTCGAGGCATGGGGCGCATGTTATCGAGGACGAAATAGAATGAGCTTCACTTTTCGATGACGAATCGCCGCCATTGCAGTAGAGTCTGCGCTTGTCATCTCAAAAACTATGGGATTCTGCGAAATGAATCTGGATCGAACCGACATGCGGATCCTCCGGCATCTCGAGCGGGACGGACGCATCAGCAATCAGGACCTCGCGAATGCGGTCGCGCTGTCGCCGTCGGCGTGCCTGCGGCGCGTGAAGCTGCTCGAGGAACGCGGCGCCATTTCGGGCTACCGCTGCACGATCGATCCGAAGAAGGTCGGCGTCGCATTCGAGGCGCTCGTGCACGTGTCGATGCGGCCGGACGTGCCCGAATGGCACGACCGGTTCGTGGAGGCGATCCAGCAGTGGCCGGAAGTCATCGCCGCGCAGATCGTGACGGGCGGCTCGAACTACGTGCTGACGGTGCGGGCGCGCGACCTCGACCACTATTCCGACTTCGTGATCAACCGCCTGCACCGCGCGACGGGCGTGATGTCGATCAATTCGAGCATCGTGCTCGCGACGCTCAAGCGCGACGGCTCGATCCTCGATCTCGTCGAGCCGTCGACGGCCGGCTGACGAACCTTTTGCACCGGCCTGAAAAATATTTGAAGAAAGTGCTTTACGAACCCGAAAAGCTCTGACATAATTTCAGCTTCTTTGGGCGGTTAGCTCAGCGGTAGAGCACTGCCTTCACACGGCAGGGGTCACTGGTTCGATCCCAGTACCGCCCACCAAAGAATTCAAGGGCCTGCGTCTCACGACGCAGGCCCTTTTCGTTTTGCGGCCGCCTTTCTGCTGCGGCACGCCTCCCCTGCACGCTTCCTTGCGCTCGCGAACCCGTTCGACGGGCAACGACGCTGCGACCACATGCAATCGCAGCGTCGCGACGACTGACTACCCTGCCCGCCCCACCCGCTCCGCCGTCGCATCGAACGCGCGCTTCGCCTTGTCGACGATCTCGTCGACCTCCGCCTCCCGGATCACCAGCGGCGGCGACAGCAGCATCCGGTCGCCGGTCGCGCGCATGATCAGATTCCCGTTGAAGCAGAAGTCGCGGCAGATGGTGCCGATATCGACGCTGGCGTCGAACCGCTGGCGCCGCGCGCGATCGCGCGCGAGCTGGACACCCGCGACCAGTCCCGCCCCCGCGATCTCGCCGACGATCGGATGATCGCCGAGCGCTTCCCGCAACCGACGCTGGAAATACGGCCCGATGTCACGCTTCACGCGCTCGACGATTCCCTCGTCGCGCAGCAGCTTCAGGTTCGCGACCGCCACCGCCGCCGCGACCGGATGGCCCGAGTACGTGAGGCCATGATTGAATTCGCCGTTGTCGATGATCGGCCGCGCGATGCGTTCGTGGATGCCCACCGCGCCCATCGGCACATAACCCGACGTCAGGCCCTTGGCCATCGTGATCAGGTCCGGCTCGAAGCCGAAGTGCTGATGCGCGAACCATTCGCC
>NZ_LOSU01000050.1:0-819 GCF_001522185.1 Burkholderia sp. RF2-non_BP3
CTAGGGCGTGTTCACACTAACGAAGGGCTTCGACGATCAGGGCAAAGTTGATAAAGGCGATGAACATCAGATCGAGTTTGTCGAAGCGCGAGAAGATGCGACGAAAGCCCTTCAATCGACGGAACAGCCGCTCGACTTCGTTGCGACGTTTGTACATTTCCCGGTCGTACTCCCAAGGCTCGACGCGCGTGCTCAACGGAGGAACGACCGGGATGAAGCCGAGATCGAGCGCGAGTTGTCGGGTTTCGTTGCCTTCGTACGCTTTATCCATCAGCAGGTGCAGCGGCCGGTTCGGCGCCCCCAGGCGTTCGAGCAGTGCTCGTCCGTGCGGTGCGTCGCCGGCCTGACCGGGCGAAAGCGCGAACGTTATGGCTGTTCGAGCATTCGCGGCAACCATATGAATCTTGGTTGTCCATCCTCCGCGGGACTTGCCGATGGCTTGAGGTCCATTTTTTTTAACGCACCGGTGCCGTCAGGATGAACCTTCACGATCGTGCTATCCAGCGATACCGCTTCAATCCGAACGCGGATAATCTGCGCGCGCTGCAGTTCCGTAAACACTCGGTCCAGTACGCCATTGCGAGACCAGCGGTTCATCCGCGTGTAGATCGTGTGCCAGCGGCCGAAACGTGGCGGCAGACCGCGCCATTTACATCCGTGCTCGGCAACATAGAGGATCGCGTTGAGCACTTGCAGGTTCGACAGGCTCACGTTGCCCCGCTGTCGCGGCAGGCAATGTTCGATCTGTTCGAATTGGGCTTCGGAGATTTCCATCTCCGAAGCATAACCTTAAATCAGCATAGTGTGAACACGCCCTAG
>NZ_LOSU01000051.1:0-202264 GCF_001522185.1 Burkholderia sp. RF2-non_BP3
GCGCCGATACGGTGGCCGGAAGCGCGGACATAGCGAACGAGCGAAGTACGGCGTGGGGGCTTGTGTATTTCATCCGTCGTGTAGATGATCTTGCGCACGCCCGGCGGAAACGCGAAGAACGGGATCACGCGATCCCAGGCGTTGCGCCACGCGCTACTGACGGTCGGGAATTTCTGGCCCCACGGGCCATTCGCAAACGCATCGAGTTCAGCCTGAGCGGCTTCCGCGCTGGGCGCGGCATAGATCGGTTTGATCGCCGCGGCCAGTCCTCGGCGGTCCTTCCAACTGGCGTAGTCCAGGCTGTTGCGGATCAAATGGACGATGCAGGTTTGCAGCGTCGTGGCCGGAAACACTGCCGCCAGCGCTTCGGGCATGCCCTTCAGACCGTCAGTGACGGCGATCAGGATGTCATGTACACCGCGCGTCTTCAGATCGTTGAATACCTTCATCCAGAATTTGGCCCCCTCGGTATTCTCGATCCAAAGGCCCAGGATCTCCCGCGCGCCGTCGGGCAGCACACCCAGCGCCAGGTACACCGCCTTGTTGCGCACGACGGCGTCTTCGCGAATCTTGACCCGCAGTGCGTCGAAAAACACCACCGGATACATCGGCTCAAGCGGCCGGGCCTGCCAGGCGGTTACTTCGGCCATGACCTCGTCGGTGACCGAGCTGATGAAGTCGGGCGAGACCTCGGTGCCGTACTGTTCCAGCAAGAAGCCCTGAATCTCGCGTACGGTCATGCCTCGGGCATACATGGCGACGATCTTGTCGTCGAAGCCCGTGAAGCGCCGCTCGTGCTTGGGAATCAGGATGGGTTCGAAGCTGCCATCGCGGTCACGCGGCACCTCGATACGAATCGGACCATCTTCGGTCAGAACCGTCTTGGCCCCTTTGCCGTTGCGCTGATTCGTGGCGTTGGCCGGCTTGGCAGCACCGGGAGGGTAGCCGAGATGATGGTTCATCTCGCCGCCCAGTGCCCGTTCGATCAGCGCCTTCTTGAGCGCCAGCGTCGCGGCGTTGATGGCTTCGGCCGTCATCGGACCGTTGCCGAACTGCTCGAGCAATTCGGCCGGAATCGCCGGCAGAGCCGCCGGCTGGGCTTTCGGTTTGCGAGGCATAAACTCTCCTTGGGAGCATGTTATGCCTTAAACACAAAATTCCTGACAGGCGCCAATAAGCGGCCTGATTACTCGCATAAATTGTTTTCCGCGACTTCACGACAAATTCTCAACAATCGCATCAATGCAAAATGCATTGCCCATAAATTCAACGAACTCCTCCCGACTTCATCAAATCCAGCGCAACTTCCAACGTTTGCCGAACGGCCCGCGAGTGGCGCTTCTGTTGATACACAGAAAGTTCAATTGTCTTTAATCGTGGTGGATTAGACATCGAACAAACACCTCTAGCAATCTCAACCTCAGCAATAGTCGTCGAGTTGACCAAGATTCGATAAATGTCTTCCCCTTGCTCCGGAATGCAATCGACAACGAATGCCAATTTAATTCCCGGAAAACTCCCACGTAAAGTTTCGCTCAGCGCATCCGTTCCATCTATCAAGTTTTTAGAACTTTCCAACAATTTTTGGCGCACCGCTTCGCCCCTTACCTGTCTATATGTATTCATTTCAATCTCCCCGGAAACGCGGTGACCAGATTCCCGAACTTATCGGTCATAACAGTCATCACGGATGTAGGCTGAAATTTGTCGAACTTATCCGTTCCAATAGATCTTCCTGTATCGACTTCACGGATATACCTCGGCCCTGCCGGCGTTTGTACCTCTTTCGTGATAGGAGTTGAAACCGTATTCGGATCTTGAAGCAGCCTTCTCAAATCACTTTCGCTAATTGTAAACTGACTCGCATTGACGTTTGAATCAAAGTGACGGTCGCCAATGTGCTCAATACCATCGTTCGTAATGTTGATACGTGACTGAACTCGGCCCGGCGTGGAACCCGTGCTTTCACCCGACTGTTGATCGTTGCCGCTCGACAAAATAGGCCCACCGGGCGTCACGACAGGGGCAACGCTCACAGTCGGACACAAGACACCCGGTCCACACGGTACAGCACCTACTGTAACCGTAGCCCCTGCTGGCCCGCTCGGCGTCTTCGGCCCGCCACCATTCGGGTCGATTTGCGGGTTCGCATCGCCCTGCTGCACGTCGGTCGGCAACTTCACGTGTGAATTCGCCACGTCACGCGGCAAGTTCTTCTCGTCTTCTCCGAAACCCAGCACGCCGCGTTTGAACTGGTCGAACTGGCTCAGCCCCAAGTCCTTGCCCTGCTGAATCAGCGTGTAGTCGAACAGCCCCTTTTTCGCCTTTTGAAAACCCGACCACTCCAATTCATTGAATTTCCCCGGACCTCTTCAGATTAATGAGCTCCATTAATGCATAATCAATACACTCCCCCATTTCATCCCCATCCATTCTGACAATCCCTCTTTGCAAATCCGGAGCATTAAAAATTACAGTGAATCTCTTGGTCGCGCGCTCCCCATCAAATTTTATTATGAAAAACGCCCGATTTGCTGCCGCTGCCGCTTGCAATACTCGCATAGCGTCGTCGAGCGCACAAACCTCCGGCACACTTAAACCATAAAGCGAGCCAAGCTCATCAATCGCCATTTTGTTCATTTAAGACCTCTTAATGCATTTGAAATATCTTTTACCTCACGAAGCTGCCCAGTTGCAACTCTATCCACCACTGACCAAATCTGTTCAGGGGGAGGTCCGTCGACCGAATTTCTCTGAATCAAAGTTTCAACAACCTCAACAGCCGTTCGTTTATTTCCATTATCAAAGAGATGCCCTCCTGCAATATCACGAATTATAGACGCACTCTTGTCATAGAAGCCGTTATAGTTTGCAGCATTACTCAAAACATTATCAACATCCCGGAACGAAATGCTTCCGCCAAATTTTTGATTTATATCCGAAATCTCCCCCGCCGAAATACCTTTCGCAAATCCGCCGGAATCTCCACCTTTATTCGTCGCACCACCACTCCCGCTATCGGGGCCACTTGACAAAATAGGCCCACCGGGCGTCACGACAGGGGCAACGTTCACAGTCGGACACAAGACACCCGGTCCACACGGTACAGCACCTGCTGTAACCGTAGCCCCTGCTGGCCCGCTCGGCGTCTTCGGCCCGCCACCATTCGGGTCGATTTGCGGGTTCGCATCGCCCTGCTGCACGTCGGTCGGCAACTTCACGTGTGAATTCGCCACGTCACGCGGCAAGTTCTTCGCGTCTTCTCCGAAACCCAGCACGCCGCGTTTGAACTGGTCGAACTGGCTCAGCCCCAAGTCCTTGCCCTGCTGAATCAGCGTGTAGTCGAACAGCCCCTTTTTCACCTTCTGGCTATCGATCCACTGCAACTCGGGCGCGAGGTCCTTCGCGTCCATCGGGTCCACGTAGTTCGCCAGCCACTGCGGGCTGTTCGGCGAGAACTCCGCCCAGCACTGAACACGATAGCAAGCGGCCTGCGTCAGGCGCTTTTCCTCGTCCGCGTTGCCGTTCGCCTTGTCATGAATGGCCTTCTTCTCGTCCTGATTCAACTGACGGTTGAAACGATCGACCGCTGCGCCTGTCAACGCACCCGTCCCGCCCCCCACGAGCGCACCCGCGCCGCCGGCCAACAGGTTCGACGCGACGTTGCCCAGCAGCTCGTCGACGTTCTTGTTGCCGGTCGGACCCGCGTCCTTGATCGATTGCGCGATTTCCGTCAGTTCCGGAGCGAGCTTCGCCGACAGCCCGGCACCAGCTGCACCGCCTGCCGCACCCAGCCCGCCCGCCGTCAATCCACCGGTGAGCGCACCGCCTGCGATGTGCAGAGCAACACGATTATCACCGCCTTCAGCCCAGTTCTTCGCGTCCTGCAAATATTGCGCCTTGAGCGCAGGATCGTCGGTCGCGGCAGCGGCATCGCGTGCGGCTTTCTCCTTCCTGTCCGCGTAGCTGCCAATCTGCTTTGCGATCGCCTCCGACGCCGCCTGCGCCGCGTTGATGAGATCCGACTGATTGCTCAGGACCTGCTGCAGATCCGGCGTCTTGCTGACCGTGCCATTCAGGCCCGACGTATCACGATTGAGCGTCGCCACATCCTGCTTCTGGTTTGCCGTGTCCGTGATCGTGACATTGCCCGCGCTGATCGCACTCTTCGTGGTCGCGTTGCTGCTATCGCTCTCGCTCACGTAGAGCGGCAATGCACCGCCCGTATTCTTGCCGCTCGCCTGACCGTGCGTGGCGTAGTTGTTGCCCCCATCACCGACACCGCCGCCTGCGCTAATCCCGAAACTGCTCGCGTTGTAGCTCGAACTGTTCTGGATGTCCGAGAAGGACAGCGTCCCGGTCGTCAGCTGGTTCTTGTCCGGCGTCGCCGTGCTCGCAATATACGCCCCCTTCAGGTCCGTATTGCCCTTCACGCTGATGTCGAATCCGCCGTCGCCAGCCTGGATACCGGCCTGCTCGTTCACGCCCGCGTAATTGCCGCTCGCATGGCCACTCTGCGCGCTGAAACTCGCGCTGCCGCCGCCCTGGCTGACGCTGAACCCGCCGCCCGAACTGCTCTGGTGGGCTTCGCTATGGCTCGTATCCTGCACCGACGCGAGATTCAGGTTGCCGCCAACATCCGCGATCACCTTGTTTGCGTTGACGTTCGCGCCGACGATATTGGTGTCGCCGCCGCTGATGATCGTTGCCGTGTTACTCGCGTTGATGTGCGTATTGTTCTGTGTCGCCGCATCCGAGTTCGCATCGCCGTGCGCGCGCGACATCGACGCTGACACGCCGAACCCGCCCGTGCCATACGAAACGCCCACACTCGCACTCTTCGACTCGTTCGTGCTGCGCGTGCTGTCGGTATCCGTGCTGTTGACCAGATTGACCTTGTTCGTTGCCTGCAACAGCACATCCTTCGCGGTCACGTCCGATCCCTGGATCGTCACGTTACCCTGCCCTGCGTTCTTGTCACCCGTCGCCACGAACGCGGCCGTACCGCCGGCCTTCACATTGCTGCCGTTGTTCTGCGTACTGTTCTCGGTGAACGTCGACTTGCTGTGAGACGAGCCAAAGCTCAGTTCAACCTTCGCCTCGACCTTGCCCTTCGGATCGTTCAGCGCGTTGGTCATGTTGCCGGTCGCACCGACCAGATCGGCCATGCCGCCCGCTGCCGCGATCGCATGCAGCGCTGCTGCCCGCCCGTCCTGGCTACTGGCGGCACCCTTTGCCTGCTGATTCACGTTCTGGATCGCATCGATCACCGGCGACTTCACGGCGAGCGTGAAACCCGAACTTTTCACCTCGTGAGTTTCTTCGTGATGACGATCCGTTTGCGACGCATCGATCGTCACTTCCTTCGCGACGCCGGTCACGTCCTGGCCTGCAACGATGTCGGAACCTGTCACATGGAGCTTGTTGCCCGCCACCATCGACACGCTACCGTCCGTGCTGCCGATCAAGCTGCCCTGCGAACCCTTCACCGTATCGCGGCTGGTGTCGATCGTCTGGTTCGTGCCATACGAGATCCCGGCGCCCGCGCTGCCGAGGCCGGACTTCTTCACGTCCTTGTAGTGATACTCGCTCGAAGCCGTATCCGCTGTCGTGACCGTCAGGTCGTGGCCGGCAGAAAGGCTCACGTCGTTGGTCGCCGCGATCGTTGCGGCCTTCGCCGTCAGGTCGTTGCCGGCCTGCACCGCAACCGTGCTGCCCGACAACGTCGTGCCGACCGCATTCGTATAGCTGCTCGAATCGATCGTGTGCGTCGACTTCGACGACAGGAAGCCGTTCTCCTTGCGATAGTGCTCGTCGTTCGCGCTCGCGCTCTGCTCGCCGGCGTTCAGGTTGACATCGTGCCCGGCACTCACGCCAATTGCGCCCTGCGCGTTGGCGTACGCAGCCGTCGCATTCACGTCATGGCCGGCGACTATCGCCAGATTGCCGCCCGTCGCGATCTGCGTGCCCGTATCGCTCGACGCCGAGTGTTCGGCGTGATTGCGGGCGTCCCACTTAACCGCGTCCTGACTGCTCTGGCGAACCGCATTCAGATTGACGTCATTGTTCGCTGCCAGCACCGCGTCGCCGGTCGTCGCGATAACAGCCGCATTGGCGTTCAAGTCCCGACCGGCAACAGCCTGCAGCGTGCCGGCATTGACCGTCGATACGCGATCGATACCGGTCGCGCTGCCATTCGCCGCTTTCGCCGAACTGGTCGTGCTCGTCAGGTTGAGGTCACGGCCGGCCGACAGCGCTACGGTATTGCCTTGAATCAACCCACCAAGATTATTGAGATCCTGGTTCGCGCTGGCGAGCACCGTTCCGCCCGACACCGTACCGCTGTTGTCGATCGAATCCGCATGGATAATCGTGACGTTGCGGCTCGCGATCGTGCCCGAGTTCTTGTACGCGCCGCTGGCGTCGACCGTGACGTTCTTGCCGGAGATGATCGTGCCTTCTCCCGTCACGTCCGCCGCGTTCGCGTGCAGATAGACCTGCGGCACAAGCACGGTTTGCCGGCTACCATCCGGCAACGTCACCGTCTGATTCACGAGCCAGACGATGTCGCTCGTCAGCGCGGCCATTTGCGCGTCGGTCAGTGCCGTACCGACGTTCAGCCCGAACTGCTGCGACGCCTTCACGCCACTCGCCATCAGCGCTTCGTATTCGCTCTGGTTGTCCGTGTAGTCGCCAATGAAACGCTGGCTGGTCGTCTGGATGATCTGTTGCTGAATCAGTTGCTGCTCGTAGAAACCGTCGCCGATACGCTTGAGGACGGTATTCGGGTCCACCTTGAGCGCATCCAGCATCGTGTCGCTCGACAGCCACTTCCGGTAATCGGTAAAGCGCGGGTCCGTCTCGACCAGGAAATGGCTACCTGGATCGCTCGTGACCTGATACAGCGCGTTGTTGGGCAAATGCGTGTTCGGCGTCACCGTGCGCACGACAACGTCGCCCACGTTCGCCTTCACGGCCGATACCTCCCCCACACCGACACCCGACACACCCGAGCCAATCGACACTTGGCCGCCGACATCCTTGCCCGCCACCGGCGTCACGCCCGTACCGCTTGCGCCCTGCGCAACGGACGTCGCCGCGGCCACACTCTTGATCGGATTGGACGGTTTGCTCGGATCGGTCAGCACCACCGGCAGATCGATCGTTTGTGACGGAATGGCCGGCGAGTAGTTGGTCGTGGAGGTTGCACGTTCGTCACCACTGAAGGCACCGCCCGACTGGACCCAGGTATAGATTGCCTTGCCCGAACCCGTGAAGGTCTCGGTGCCTGTCGCACCGATGTTCTGCACGTTCGCCGGATTGTTGCCGTCGCCGGCTACGATCTGACTCTTGTCGTTGACGCCGGAGGGCGTGTTGATCGTGATATGTCGGCCAGACGTAATCGTGCCGGGTTGCGAAGCCGTTACCACGTCCTTGGTCGATTTCACGTCGACCGCGTAGACGGTATAGGTCTGGACGAGCCGGCTCGCAACGTCCCCGTTATACGCAACGAGCGCCTGGTTCAGGTTCTGGTAGGCGGTAACGGTCGCCTTGTACCACTGCTGGAAAGGCGCGCAAGCCGCATTGGTCGAAGTCAGGCACGACGGGCTCTGTGGATCGAAGGGATTCGGTTTTGCACCCGTTACGTCCGCTTCAGTGGGGGCCTTGATGGAAAACCAGTCGCTGCCTACGCCCCTTCGTCCGAAAATTAGCGCGGCGGGCGCCGTCATGGCGAACGGCCCCTGCGTGACCCACGCCGGGTTTGCGTCGGGTGGTGGCGCCACACCGAACGTCGTCCAAATGTCGCCCGGCACCGTACGATATGCACCTGTCTGTGCCGCCGCCGCCCCCGAGCCAAAGTAATTGGCGGCGTACGCCGTGTTGTCGATCTTGCCCGCCACACCGTTCATCGTGTACTTCGCGTACTCGGCAAACGGATATTTGGTCGACGGCAACAGAATGAACTTCTGGTCGTCATCCAACGCCCACTGGTAGTCCGTGCCCGGATGAATTTCCTGACTGTTCTTCTGATACAGATAAACAGTTGAAGGATCGATCTTCTCGGTCGAGCCGGGGACCTGGTACCACAGCTGGTTGCCGCTGTCGGTCGTGACCGTAGAAGTCTGGAAATTCGAATTCAGGTTTTCGAACCGGTTTGCGCTGATCGTGATGTCACGACCCGCGTCGATCTGCGCGCCGTTGTTCGTCACGAGTTGGGCGCTGCCGGTTGCCTGATGGTTCGCATCCAGCGCGCCGCCGACGCGAATGTCGTTGCTCGCGTAGATCAGTGCATTGTTCTGGTTTTTGAATGTCTGCGCGCCAATGTCGAGGTCGCCGCGCGACGCAATCACACCGCCCACGCCCTGGGTGTTCTGGTCGTTCACGACTGTGTTCGCGCCCACCGCGACCGTATCGCCATAGATCCGGCCACCCGCATTCGTGATGGTGTCCCCCGCCGTCACCGTCGTGGTACCGCCGTCGATCAGACCTTCGTTCGTAATCGACTGGTTCGCGCGGACGTTCGTAGCGTTCCCACCGAAAATCTCGCCTGTCGCGCGGTTCTGAATGGAATTGGCGTTCACATTGGCAACATTGCCTGCCGACAGTGTGCCGCTGTTGTCGAGCGTACCGCCAGCCGTGGCCGTCAGATCATGGCCCGCCAGAATCTGGCCGGTGTTGGTCAGATCGCCTTGCGTCGTCACATTGACGTCGCCGGCCGATTGGAGCTTGCCGCCGTTGTTGAGCGTCCCGGTCGAGACCGTCAGTTGCTGGCCGCCGTTGATGTCGCCCTGGCTGTTGATCAGCGTATTCGACGCTGCCAATGTTGCGGTGCCTTTCGACTGAATGCTGCCCGACGTGTTGTCGATAGTCGGTGCAGTGAGCTTCGCCTCCTTGTCCGCGCGAATCGAGCCGGACGTATTGTCGATCGCCTGGTTGGCGTTCAGCGTAACGCTTGCGCCCTCCATCCCGGCCGTCAGCCCCGGCACGCCCGCCGTCGTCGGCAGCGTCGAATTGGCGGTCTGTGCATTGCGAATCGTATCGCCCGTCACCGACAGCGCACCGCTCGCGTGCATGGCCCCGCGCGTGTTGTCGACCGTCGTACCGGAGACCGTTACGTCCCGGTTGCCGCCGATCTGGCCGGCCACGTTCGACACCGTTCCGGTGCTTCGCACTGTCAATGCACCGTCCGCCACGAGCGACCCCGTATCGTTCGTCACGGATGAGGCGTTGACGGTCGCGGCACCGCTCGACGAGATGGCGCCACCTGCGTTGTTCAGCGCTCCGGTTGCCAACGTGACGCCATTGCCGAGCACCTGACCACCCGCGGACTGCCCTGTCATCACGCTGTTGTCGAAGGTCTGGCCGTGCGTATCGATGTCGACGGCGCCCGTTGCCTGCACCAAACCCGACCGGTTATCGAACGCCCCCGACCGGCTCGTCAGTGATTGGCTTGCCGCCACTTTACCGAGCGTGTTGTCGATCGTCCCCTGTCCGGACGCGAGCGTGACGTTCGCCCCCGTGACCGTGCCGCCCGAGTTCAGCAATCCCGCATTGGTCAGGGTCGTGTCGCCCGATGAGAGCAGCTTGCCGCCTGCGTTGTCCGTCGTGCCAGATGTCGCCACCGCCAACGCGCCGGAAACCGAACCGATGGTGCCGCCGTGGTTCGACACGGTCTGCGCCGTCACGGTCGTGTCGTGTGTCGCCGCGATCGTACCGCCCGCATTCGTCAGTGCGCCTGCTACAGCGAGCTTCGTCGCATTCGCCGACACTGTGCCTTGCGAATTGTCGAACGTACCGGCCTGGGTGTTCAGCGCGCCAGCTGCGGTAATCTTGCCCTGCGTATTGTCGAGTGCCTGAACGACGGTCAGCGCCATGTCGCCGGTGGACGTGCCGATCTGGCCTGCACGGTTGCTCAGCGTGCCGGCGGTTGCCGTCAACCCGGTCGCCCCCACCAGTTTGCCGCTATCGTTCGACAGCGTGCGCGTGGCCGTCAGCGACAATGCATCCGATGTTGATCCGATCTGGCCGCCCGCGTTGACAAGATTCCCCGCCTGGATTTGCGCACCGTGCACGGCCGTCATACTGCCGTCCGTGTTGCCGATCGTGTCGCTTGCGACGGTGAGTGCATTGGCCGAGCTCACCGTGCCGCCAGTATTCGTCAGCGACTGCGTCGCACGCAGCGTCGTGTCGCCAGCGGCCGATCCGATCGTGCCCGACGCATTGCCAATGCTGTTTGCCGTCACCGACAAACCGTTCCCGCCGACCATGGAGCCCGACTGATTCGAGACGTCGCCCGTCACCGCCACGGCCAGTGCGTCAGTGGTGCCGATCTTGCCGCCCGTATTCACGAGATCGGCCGCTGCGATCTGTGCAGCATGTGCGCTGATCGATCCGGCCGAGTTGTCGAGATGGGCCGTGTGAATCGACAGGTCGTTACCGGACGCAAGCTTGCCGTTTGCGTTGTTCAGCGATTGCGTGACGTCGAGCGAGGTATTGCCCGCCACGGAGCCGACCTGGCCCTGTGCGTTGGAAACCGTATTCGCCGTCAGCGTGAGACCATTGCCGCCTGCAATCTTCCCGTTATCGTTCGCTACGTTCCCGGTCGCCGTCAGTGCCAACGCACCCGTCGACGTGCCGATCTCACCGGCCACGTTCGTCAGGTCGGTTGCAGCGATCTGCGCCGTGCGCGCCGTGATGTGCCCTTGGGTATTGTCGAGCGGACCGGACGAGTTCAGCGACAGCGCATCGGCCACCAACGTGCCGGACCGGTTCGATACCGATTGCGCGGTCACGTTCGCCAGGTTCTGCGAACTGATGACGCCCAAGTCGTTGACCAGTTGCCCCGCATTCAGCGTCACGTTCTGACCGCTCATCGTGCCGGCGACGTTCGACAGCATGCCGTTCGTCGCGACATTGATTGCGCTGGCCGCATTCACGGACCCTTGATCGAGCGTGACGTCGTTTGCGAACAGATTGACGTTATCGCCCGCTGCCAGCGTGCCGCTGCTCGTCAGATTCGCAGCGCGTGCCGTGACGGAGCCACCGCCGACGAGATTACCTGCGGAATCTGCCCCCGCGTATGCCTGCCCGCTGTTGTTGAGCGAGGCTGCCGCAGTGAGGTTCGTGTTGCCGCCCGACGAAATCGTTCCGGCGTTCGACAATGCCTGCGACGCGTTCAGATCGGTGGTCTGCGTACTGACAATCGTGCCTTGCTGGGCGACGTTGGCGCCATCGATCCGGGTGTTCGCGGCCGATTGCAAACGCGCGGTCGGCGCAATCGTCACATCGCCGTTGTTCGAAACTTGAATATCGCCGGTCAGTGACGTGACAGCACCCGCGTCTCGCACGCCCACGCCGGCCTCGGTCCCGATCATCCGGACGCTATTGGCGAACATGCTACCCAGTGCCTGCACGTCGATCGCGACGCCTGGCGCCGCGCCGGTGCCGGCCTGGGCCTGCGCGGCATTGCTCGCATAGTCGACACGGTTCGCACCGGCGACCGCATTGATCGAATCCGCCCACACCTGACCGTTGATCGTCATCGCACGCGAAATCAGGTCGATCGCACTGCCGTGCGCGTCGAGACCTGCACCGGCAATGCCGATCTGCCCTTGCGTCACATTGAAACCCGCCAACGTGCCGTCCGGATTGAACGTCGGCACGCCGGTCGTCAGCGTGACACGCGGCACATTCAGAAAACCGCAACCCGAACAGGTAATGCCTGCCGGGTTCGCGATCACGAGGTTCGCACGATTGCCCGCGATCTCGGTCGGTCCGAGCAGTTGACTGGGGTTACCCGACGTGACCTGGTTGACGATCACGCGGGCCGAGCTGTTGCCGAGAAATGGATTGCCTTGGATCCAGCCGGCGAGCTGCGTTTGCGAATTCTGGCCGCTGTTGACCAGCACCGCGCCCTTCGTACCCACGTTGTACTGCGTGAAGTTGTTCAGCGAGACGCCGTTTTTCGGTGCGGTGATGTTGACGAGCGGCACGCCTGATGCCGACACGCCGACGACCGGATGGGTCGGACCGCTACGATCAGGCGTGATCGGCAACGTGGCCTGCGCTTCGGCGATGAGGGGCTGCATGCCGAACGTACAGAGTGCGGCAAACGCAGTTGCCCGGGCCGCGAACCAGATCGAGATTCCGGAATCCTCGGCCGCAGGACGAACCGCGCGCTGTACACGGGAGCGCTCGCCGCCCCCATGCGCCGACGCGTTCTCGTCAACTGCCACCAGCATGCCGCGCACGGCACTGAACACCAAGCGAAAGATTCCGGAATTCATGATCGTTTTATTCTTGAATGCATGTCAGGCCGGCATCGCGCACATCGCGCAAACGACCGGCCCCACTCACGTTACTTGCAGCTCAGTGCCACCAAGCCGTTGATGTTGCCCGTCGTCGTTGCCGGGATGCCGTACGACACGATCAGGTACGGTTGCTTCGCATCCGAACCCATGACCGTGCTCATCAGCGTCGACTTCGTTTTGGCGCTGAGTTCGGTGAGGCCGACCGAGGACGTTCCTACGAACGACTGGTTCTGGTCATTGCCGATCGAGTACTGCAGATTCAACGTGTAGTTGATGGCCGTATTGCCGAACGTGTTTGTCCCGCTCGTCAGCGTCGCCGTGGCGCCAGTCAGCGAACCCGGCGCCGTATTGCCATCCGCCGACGTCGGACGTGTAGCAAAGGCGAACGAACATTGCATCTGCACAGGCGAGGTCGCATCAATTGCAACCGGTACGCCGACTGCCCAGACCTGGCCTTGATTCGCGTTATACGTAACGCCCGATGAATCAGTGCCGTCCGCCCAGCGGCCGATCGCAATGTCGCCATTTCCAGCGAGGTCCGTCACGACGCCCTTCGTCAGCGTCTTGATCGTGCCCGACGAACCATACGGAATCGCGATATACGCACCCGGCGCCTGCTCCTTGAGCGTCGATACAGGCTGAGAAAGGGCCGCCAGCGTGTAATTCCCGTTCGGCATCTGCCCGCCGTTCCACGACGCGGGCGGTATCAGGACACGAACCGTCGAAACCTGGCTCGAGATCGATTGCGATTGCCCTTCCACACGAATCCCCGACGAAGTCGACGCGCTGCCCGACGGCGCTGCGTTCGACGATGCACCACTCGATGCGGCACTGCTACCGCTGCCGCCATCGTCACCACCGCCACATGCGCTCAGGCCAAGTGCGGCCACCACCGCAAACGTTGTCGTCACTGCTTGAAAAACACGACGCTTCTCGTACACGTTCTGCATAGTCTTTCCTTCGGCTCTTGCTACTCGATCGACAAAATCACCGAGTCGCAACATGTCGTTGCGCTCGGTTCACCCCTACTGCTTAGAACAACGTGCTGACCTGGAACAGCAGCGTCGGCGAACTCGTCTTGAAGCCCTGCGGCTTCGACAACGGGAAGCCAAGCGACACGTCGTAGTTCAGTGCGGCACCGAGCACGTTCTTCGGTGCGAGATTGCCGCGCACACCAACTACGGCGCCGACCAATGTTTCGCCAAGCAGGTACTCCGCGGCCGGCCCGCGCACGCGCCCGGCATCGACGCCCGCATAAAGCGCCTGCGTGCCAAGCGGCGTCGGCACGTACCAATCGAGTTCGTTGGAAACGACCCAGCCGCTCTCTGCAGCCAGCGTCAGTTGCTGATCGAAGCCGCGAACGGCGTAACGCGTACCGATCGTGAAATAGTCGGAAGGGGTCAGTGGCGTACGTGCGTTCTGCATGTTCCAGCCGAACTGGTACGAGAACGTCTGACTGCCGATCTTGAAAGGGACTTGGGCGCTGAGGCTCGCCAACTCCACCTGTGTCTTACCGTCGAAATCGGGTGTGCCAACGACCGTGCCTGAATTACTGGACAGGCCCGGAAGCGATGCGCGCCAGGCGAACGAGCCGTCGAGGACAACGTTACCGATGTATTGGCGATGCGCGATGCCGAGCTCGTAGCCGATGATGTCGCGATGCTGCACGGGAAGATCGACACCATCCAGCGAGTTGCGGCTGATTTTGTGGAATACGTTGCCATGAAGCTCCGTACGCGCGTGCGCGTTCCGATAGATCACGCCCGACAGGCCGGCCTGAAGCTGCGACTGCACGCCGCTGTATTCGATCGGCGCATCGAAGCCGGCCACCGTCTGCTTATAGCGGGAGCGGCTCGCGTTCAACGTCAGCATCGCATAGCCAACCGGCACGCTGTAGTTGGCAGACACCGACTGATTGCCCTTGTCGGATGCGCCAAAGTTGGCATTCGTCGTGCCGGCAATTTGCAGTTGGTCGTAGAGGTGAAACGGCGAGTCGAACGTGAACGAGCCGGACAGTTCGTACTTGCCCGTGGAATCGAGGCCCGCGTTGTCCGTGCCGATAACGGCATGCCAGCGCTTGCCGGTTCCAGGGTGAAAAACGAGTTCGGAGTCCCCAGGATTCAGACCCGGCACGATGTCGAACGTGGCATCGGACTGGGATTGAAGACGACGCAGGTTCTCGAGCCCTTGATCGATGTCGCGCTGGTTCAGCAGCGCCCCGGCCGAAACGGGTAGCGCCGCGCGCAACCAGCCAATCGTGGGCTTGTCGGCTCGGACCTCGCTGATGCGCCCCGGCACAACGCGCAGCGTCAGCGTGCCCGATTGCAACGATTGCGTCGGCACGAGAACACGAGACGTCACGTAACCGCGCTCGATCAGCGCATTGTTGGCTGCATCCTGGATCTGCTTGAGTGCGGTCTTGCCGACGCACTGGCCCACGACCGGTTGAAGGAAACGCGCGAGCCAGCCGAACGCATTGTCTTCCAGCGCGATTTCCTTGATCGGAAAGCACGGGTTATCGAGGGGCAGGCTCGTGACGCTGGGCACCGAAGTCTTTTCTCCGGTGGGTATCAGCACATTGGGACGCGGATTCAGCTCCTTGGTGGCCTCGAGTTGCTGCTGCTGCAAACGCTGAATTTGTGGGCCGGACGTAGTTTCGGATGGCGGAACGCCCTGGGCTAGCGCAGAAACGCTCGCCAACGCCGAAATCAACGCTGCCGAAGTTTCTCGTTTCTTCACTTGTTAGCGGCGTAATGATTGGTCTCTCACGCCGAAATTTATCGAAATAATCGCCCGTGCATTGTCAGGGATTGCAAAGGCGTCTGATCGCTTGACCGTTCAACTCCGATGATGTAACAGCCTCCTCTCTTGGGCCGAGATCGTTCGTTTCAGCACTAGGAATCAACCAATCAAACTTGACAATTAGAAACACTTATATAGGTTAATTATCCGAACACTCAAAGGCACTAAAAATGCGATTCCTCCCTGCTGATTTCGGTGACTCAGAGCACCGGAATACGCGACCCTTCTCTTCATTTTTCTGCAAAATCAAGACTCGCCGTTACCGAGCGCCAATTCCCCGAACAAATTTCCGGGTAGTCACCGACTGGTCCTTCCCAGCTAATTCGATCGCTTAGACGACGATTTCGCTCAAAAAATAATCTTGACTAAATTAAACATTTTCAGCCGTTTTGTCATGCATTGAAATGCAGTTTCATTCACGATAAACGCACGCGTCAGCGTGTCGCGTATCTACAACGGATTCTGCAAGGGCAAGGTAGGCAACCCGATTCTCCAAGCGCACTTTATCGTCAGAAATGTTGGTGGTAGAGACGTTCGTATTTCATCGATAACCGCATCGATCAGCAAGGACGGTGGTGTGGAATATGTACTGCCAGCGCGAACCTACCTACAGGCGACACCAGCGCTGGCGCTACTCCTCACCCCGTTTACCCTCAGTTCACACAGCGAATGGGCCAACATCACGAATTTCCTCGCTTTGTGGTCACGAGAGAATGAGCAGCAATATCGTCAACTCGAATATGCGCTCAGAGCAAACATAAACCAAAAGCTGCAAGCCCGGCTGCCCGGGGACAACCGAGGCGTACTGGCGGATGATGCTGTAGTCACGCCGCTGATTGAGCTCTTCAACCGCAGTAACGCCCGCTGGCTACCTGGGCAATATGTATTGACTCTAAAGGTAGCCACGACACTGACGCGAGTGAATATCGCGCAGCGCTACAGTTTCACAGTGTTTGAAAGCGATGCAGAACAACTTAGAAAGTTAACGGAAGACTACAACACAGGCGCTGGTATCTTCTTCGATAACGTCGAGCGGCACGTGTGGGTCTATCCCGCCATCACTCGTGCATGAATCATCGCTTGGGGGAGGCTGGGATGACCATTAGAATGCGAGCACACTCCGAGCACAGCGAGTGCGGTTCCGCGTGCTGATCGAAGTGCAACCCAGCAGTGCGCCCAATTCGCAACTCGTTGATCTTTCAGGAAATTCTGGCCCGCCCTACACGATTCGAACGTGTGACCTACGGCTTAGAAGGCCGTTGCTCTATCCAACTGAGCTAAGGGCGGTCGAGGGGAAAAGACACGGCCACACAACCCGGGCCGCATTTGACGCGAAAGGCTTCGAGCACAAACCACACAACCCGCACTCAAAGCCCCGAAACGAAACGGGCCCGGCATGAAGCCGAGCCCGAAATTATACCCGATCATCGCGTCATATCATGCGCGACGCGCGACCGGCGCCGCAACCGTCAAACCGGCTGCGGATGCAGCATGAACCACCCAAGGCAAAACACCCCGGCAATCACGCAGTACAAGCCGAACGAAGCCAGCCGCCCGCGCCCTTCGAAATAGCGCATCAAGAACCGCACACTCAGATAAGCGGCAATCGCCGTCAGCACGCCACCGAGCAGCGCGTCCGCGAGCTGGTCGCGCGCATGGAACAGCTTCGGCAGTTCGAGCACGCCCGCCGCAAAAATGATCGGCGTGCCGAGCAGGAACGAAAACTCCGCCGCCTTCTCCGCCGTCAGCCCGGCCGCGTTACCGGCGATCATCGTCAGCCCGCTGCGCGAGAAACCCGGAATCAGCGCGCCGATCTGCGCGAGGCCCACGAAGAACGCCTGCTTGAACGTCATCTTTTCGGGCGGCTGGTGCGCACGGCTGCGCTGGATCCGATCGCCGATCCACAGCAGCACGCCGTTGATGATCAGCGCGATCGCAACGATCCGCAGGTCGTGAAACACGCGCTCGATGCGCTTCTCGAGCAGCAGACCGACGATCCCGGTCGGGATCGTGCCGATGATCAGCGCCCACATCAGGTGCCCGTCGTCGTTCTTGCGGCCGCCGAGCTGCGCGAAGAAGCCGCTGATCAGCGCGATCCAGCGCGCGCGGAAATACCACAGCAGCGCGAGCGCGGTGCCGAGGTGCAGCGCGACGAGGAACGGCAGCAACTGCGGCGCGTGCTTGTCGATGTGCATGCCGAACAGCGCGGGCACGAGCAGCGTGTGGCCGAGGCTGCTGACGGGGAAGAGTTCGGTGACGCCCTGCAGGACGCTCAGGAATACCAGAAACCAGAGACTCACGCGTCGGTCCTTTTAGTGGTGATCAATCGGGTAGAAAAGCGGACGACGCATCGCGCGTCCGAAAAACGCGCCCCGATTATGCCCAGCCAGGATTACTGCGCCAAGGCATTTGGCTGGTTATTGCGGCAATGCACACAAACGCTTGCAACTTGTAAGCGCGCAGAAAGCAAAAAGCCCGCCATTTGCATGGCGGGCCTTTCGATTCCGGCAGAAATTGCCGTCAGCGGCCGAGCTGATAGAAAAACAATACCGTGCTGCCGGTGAACATGCCGAACAGTGCGATTCCCATTGCCATTGCCAGATCCATGGCCCCCTCCACGAAGTGTCATGACCCGGCAACATCACCGGTTTACAGGCATTATCCAGACCGTCGGCAGTCTGAAAAACTCGCGATTTCCCGAGAAGGGTTTTCCCCGACCGCGTCGCGGCCCGATAATGGAGCGCGCCATCGCGCACCCCGCCCACCCGTTCATACCGATTCGCCATGCCGATCTTCCAGCAGCACGACATTCATGAACTTCACGCCGGCTCGTCACTCGTCCGGGTCGCCCCGCAATTCGGCGGCCGCCTGCTGTCGTGGCACGTCGACGGCGAGCCGGTCATTTTCTGGCCGGAAGCCGCCGACTGGAGCAACCTCGCACGCGTGCGCGGCGGCAACCCGCTGCTGTTCCCGTTCCTCGGCCGCCATCGCGTCGACGGCGAACTGGGCCGCTGGCGCGATGCCGCCGGCGTGGTTCGCGACCTGCCGATGCATGGTTTCGCGCGCGACCTGCCGTTCGCGGCACAACCGTCGGCCGACGGCGCCGCGCTGTCGATGACGCTCGATGCGAACGACGCGCTGCGCGACAGCTATCCGTTCGATTTCCGGTTCGAGACGACCTACCGGCTCGCCGACGCCCACACGCTCGACGTCGCGCTCACCACGACCAACCACGGCGACACGCCGCTGCCCTACTACGCGGGCCACCATTTCTACTTCGCGCTGCCGCACGGCGAGCGCGCGCAAACCACGCTCGAACTGCCGCCGACGCGCCGCTGCATGCAGCGCGCCGATGGCTCGATCAGCCCGTTGGAGCCCGGCGAAGCATCGTACAGCCTCGGCGATCCGGACATTCTCGACCGCTTCCACTGCCTCGACGGCGCGCCCTCCGCGCCGGTGCGCATCGTAATGCCGGGCCGCCGCCGCACGATCGAGATCGCGCTCGACGTCCCGGGCTCGATCCCGTGGTACGCGGTCACAACCTGGACGGAAAAGCCGGAATCGGACTTCTACTGCGTCGAGCCGTGGCTCGGCCTGCCGGACGCGATCCACAACGGCCTCGGGCTTCGCATGCTTGCACCGGGCGCGACCGAAACGGCGACGCTGCGAATTCGCGTGCTGCCGCTCGCCGGCTGACGTCGGCCGCACCGGCGAACCGGGGCGCGCCGGCCGCGCCCGCGGCCCGAAACTGCGGTGCTCGGGTCGAACCCGTTAAAATCGGACGTTTTGTATCGCCTGCCGCGTCGCGCGCGGCGGGGTTTTGCGAGGTTCAATGTTCGGAACAACAACGAAGCGGCTCTTCGCGGCCGCCTGCGCCGCGCTGCTCGTCGCGTGCGGCTCCGCACCCGTCGGCCCGGGTTACTACCGCGTCGAGCGCGGCGACACGCTCTACAAGATCGCGCGCGAGAATCGCACGTCGATGGCGAACATCGTGCGCTGGAACCAGATCACGAATCCCGACGCGATCGAGGTCGGCCAGGTGCTGCGCATCGCGCCGCCGCCCGGCACGACGACCGCGTCGACCACCGGCACCGGCAGTGCGGGCCGCAGCCGCCCCGCGCCTTCCGCGCCGGTCGAATCGGCCGTCAAGCCGGCCACCAGCATCGCGCTGATCTGGCCGGCCGCCGGCAACGTGGTGCGCAGCTTCGACGGCTCGAAATCCAAGGGCATCGATATCGCGAACGCCACGGGCACGCCGGTGCTGGCCGCCGCGCCAGGCACCGTCGTCTATGCGGGCAACGGATTGCGCGGCTACGGCAACCTGATCATCCTCAAGCACAATGCCGATTACCTGACGGCCTACGCACACAACCGTGCATTGCTCGTGAAGGAAGGCCAGTCGGTCACGCAGGGGCAGACGATCGCGGAGATGGGCAACAGCGACAGCGATCGCGTCGCGCTGCACTTCGAGCTGCGCTACGGCGGCCGCTCGATCGATCCGGCGCGCTACCTGCCGGCGCGCTGAGCGCGCCACCGCCGAAGGAGGACGACACGCGATGCCGGCATGCATCGCATGTCGTCGCGAGGGAAATCGGGAAGGTCGTGTCAGCGCTTGCGCAGACGGCCGGTGAACCGGCCGGACAACGGATCGACGCAGCTGGCAAACGCCACCAGCGCACCGATTCCGAACAGGCTGAACCCCGCAGCTATCAGAAGCAAATCCATGGTCATATCACTGTTTTGTCATGATCTTATGCGTCATAGCGGAATCGTGCACTGAGCCGCCCCCGTTGCACGAGTCCGCACATTCCCCTATCCATCAGGCGCCATTGTGGTTTCGGTCGCGTGAAATGCCGATGTAATCCATCGGCCGATGCCGACGATGGACGCCAAGGAGACTTGCGATGCTGCCCGCCGCCGACCGCTACGACAACCTCCTCTCCCGCTTCGCGTGGGACGTTCCGGCCCGCTACAACATCGGCGTGGATGTCTGCGACAAGTGGGCCGACGGCAGCGGACGGCTCGCGCTGATTCACGAGACGACGCAAGGCGACGTGTCCCGCCTCACGTTCGACGACCTGAGGAATGTTTCTAACCGTTTCGCGAACAGCCTCGCGCGGGCGGGTCTGCAACGTGGCGACCGCATCGCGATCTTCCTCGCGCAAGGTCCGGAAACGGCGATCGCCCATCTCGCCGCGTACAAGCTCGGCGCGATCGCGGTGCCGCTGTTCACGCTGTTCGGCGCCGACGCGCTCGAATACCGGCTCGCGAACAGCGAAGCCGCCGCGCTCGTCACCGACGCGGCCGGTTACGCGAAAATCGCGCCGCTGCGCGCACAACTGCCGGCGCTGCGCACGTGCTACTGCATCGGCGACAATGCGCCCGATGCGCCCGGCGTGCTGCGATTCGACGCCGCACTCGCCGCCGAATCGCCGGATTTCATGCCGGCGGACACCGCCGCCGACGACCCGGCGGTCATCATCTACACGTCCGGAACGACCGGAAAGCCGAAAGGCGCGCTCCATGCGCATCGCGTGCTGCTGGGCCACCTGCCGGGCGTCGAGATGTCGCAGCAATGCTTCCCGCGCGACGCGCGCCTGTTCTGGACACCCGCCGACTGGGCATGGATCGGCGGGCTCCTCGATGTTCTGCTGCCGTCATGGCACCACGGCGTGCCGGTGCTCGCGCGCCGCTTCGAGAAGTTCGACGGCGAGGCCGCGTTCGCGCTGATGGCGCGGCATGGCGTGACCCACGCGTTCCTGCCGCCGACCGCGCTGAAGCTGATGCGCGCGGTGCCCGCGCCGCGCGAGCGCCACGCGCTGGCGCTGAAATCGGTCGCGAGCGGCGGAGAATCGCTCGGCACCGAGCTGACGGCGTGGGGACGCGACGCGCTCGGCGTGACGATCAACGAGTTCTACGGACAGACCGAATGCAACATGGTGCTGTCGTCATGCGCGGCGCTGTTCGATGCGCAGCCCGGTGCGATCGGCAAGGCCGTGCCCGGCCACGCGGTCGCGATCGTCGACGAGCACGGCACGCCGCTGCCGCCCGGCGTCGAGGGGCGCATCGCGGTGCGCCGCCCGAACCCGGTGATGTTCCTCGAATACTGGCGCAATCCGGCCGCGACGCGCGACAAGTTCGCGGGCGACTACCTCCTCACCGGCGACACCGGCACGATCGACGCCGACGGCTTCGTGCGCTTCGTCGGCCGCGACGACGACGTGATCACGAGCGCCGGCTACCGGATCGGCCCGGGGCCGATCGAGGACTGCCTGCTCACGCACCCGGCGGTGCGGATGGCGGCCGTCGTCGGCGTGCCCGACCCGACGCGCACCGAAATCGTCAAGGCGTTCGTCGTGCTGAACCCCGGCCATGTCGGCGACGACGCGCTCGTGCAGGCGCTGCAGGCCCACGTGCGGACGCGCCTGGCCGCGCACGAGTACCCGCGCGCGATCGCGTTCGTCGACGGCCTGCCGATGACGGCAACCGGCAAGATCGTGCGCCGCGCGCTGCGCGACGCGTGAACCGGGCGCGCGCCCGGATGGTTTATAGTGGCGCCCACGCAGTCTTTTCAGCACACCACCGATGTCCTCCGACCAACACGAATCCGCCGCGGGCGCGTCGCACAGCCCGCTCTACGCCAAACTCCTCGGCGAAACCGCCAAGATCGACTGGTGCGATCTCGAGCGCTTCTTCGCACAGGGCAAGCTGCTGTCGGTCGCACGCGATCTCGATCTCGTCAGCGTCGCGGAAGCGATCGCCGGCGACGACGCCGACCAGGTCACGCGCTGGCTGTCGTCCGGTCTCGTCGCGCGCATGCCGGCGGAAACCGCCGCCGATTTCGCGGCGCGCAATCCGGAGCTGTGGGCGGTCGTCGTGTCGCCGTGGGTCTGCGTGCAGGAACGCGCCTGACGCGTTCGCCATGTCCGAATCCGCATTACCGCAGGGGGCCGGCACCGGATCGGCCGCCGTCTCGCACCGGCGCGTCCTCGCGCTCGCCTTCCCGATCGTCCTTGCGAACCTGACCCAGCCGATCCTCGGCGCGGTCGACACGGCCGTCGCCGGCCACCTCGACGGCGCGCAGTACCTCGGCGGCGTCGCGCTCGGCGGACTGTTCTTCAACTTCGTGTTCTGGGGCTTCGGCTTCCTGCGCATGGGCACGACCGGCCTCGTCGCGCAGGCGCACGGCGCCGGCGACGCCGCCGGCATCCGGCTCAACGTGCTGCGCGCGCTGATCGTCGCGTTCGCGCTCGGCGCCGCCGTGCTCGCGCTGCAGGTCCCGCTGCTGTCGTTCGCGCTGACCGCGCTGGGCGGAAGCGACGCCGTCCGCGCGACGGCGCTGGCCTATGGCCACGCACGCATCTGGAGCGCGCCGTTCGCGCTCGCGAACTACGTCGTGCTCGGCTACCTGCTCGGCGCGCAGCGCGTGCGGCTCGCGCTCGTCACGCAGGTCTTCATCAACGCAGTGAACATCGGTGCCGTGCTGTTGTACGTGTACGGCTTCGGCTGGGGCATCGCCGGGATCGGCGCGGCAACCGCGACCGCGGACGCGTGCGGCTTCGCGCTCGGCGCATGGATGCTGTGGCGGCTGCGCCCGCGCGGCCTCGCACCGCTGGCCGCGGGTGCATTGGCGGATCGTGCGGCGCTCAAGCGGCTGATCGCGCTCAATCGCGACATCTTCCTGCGCACGCTGTGCCTGCTCGGCGCATTCGGCTGGTTCGCGCACCTGGGCGCCACGCAGGGTGACGCGACGCTCGCGGCCAACGCACTGCTGCTGAATTTCCAGACCTTCATGGCTTACGGGCTCGACGGCTTTGCGCATGCGGCCGAGGCGCTCGTCGGCGCCGCGGCCGGCGCGCGCGACCGCACCGCATTCCGGCAGGCCGTGCGGGTCACGCTGCTGTGGTCCGCGCTCGGCGCGCTGCTGTTCGCGCTCGTCTACTGGGCGGCCGGCGGCTGGATCGTCGCACGGCTGACCGACCAGGCGGGGATCCGCGCGGTCGCGCTGCAATACCTGCCGTGGGCGGCAATCTCGCCGATCGTGTCCGTGTGGGGGTTCCTGCTCGACGGCGTGTTCATCGGCGCGACGCAGACGCAGTCGCTGATGCGCGCGATGGTCGCGTCGTTCGCGATCTTCATTGCCGCGACGCTGGCGGCTGTCGGCCCTTTCGGCAACCACGGTCTGTGGTTCGCGCTGCTGCTGTTCATGGTCGCGCGTGGCGTGACGCTCGCGCGCTACTTGCCGGCGCTGACGCGGCGGATCGGCGCCGACGCACCCGCGGCCGGCACCTGACGGCCGCGCAGGCCGGCCGGTTTCGTTATTGCATGGGTGCGGGTGCCGACGGCGCCGGCTCACCGAGCATCGACGGCGGCGTCATGTCGGTCGGCACGCCGTGATAATCGGCCGGATCTTGCGGCGGGTGGCCGCGACGAGCCTGGCGGGGATCGCTGGAACAGCCGGCGAGAATGGACGCGGCCAGCACGGCCAGCATGAAACGGGTCATCGGTGAGGCTCCGGAAAACGGCGCGCCCATCGCGCGCCAGGACCGCGCCGAGTCTAGCCGAATTCCGGGTTAGGGGTTGTCCCGCGCATGTTCTACCATGTAGCAGATGGCGCTGTGCCGTTGAAAGGAGGCTGCCATGTCATCTGAAGAGATCGCCGGCCTGATCGGCCTGTTCATCGGTCTGATGGTGCTCGCCGCCCTGTCCTATTTCGAGTCGCGCGAATACAAGCGCAGCCACGGCGGCGAAGGAATGATCCATCACTGGATGGCCGAACATCACCTGCTCGACTGGCGGCGCAAGCACTAGGCAAGCCCGCCCCGTTGTCCGGGCCGCCCGCGCGGCCCGCGTCGAACGTGCGTCTGCCGGCACGGTGGGCAGTGCGTATCGCCCAAATTAACAGGGCCGGATAAAACGCCTTCCTCGGAACGAACAAACGCCATCGCGCGGCAATCTGCCGCGCGACGGCGTTCGCTTGCGTGCGCGCCTGAGCAGCGCGCCGCGATCGGGATGGCTCAGCCCAGGAAGTGCCGGGCGTAGCGTGCGTTGATGTCGGACAGCCGGAACAGCGTCAGGAAGTCCGCGCAGTTGAAGTCGGGATCCCACGCCGGCGCGCCGCAAATCTTCGCACCGAGACGCAGGTAGCCCTTGATCAGCGGCGGCGGCGCAACGACGGTGCCCGTCTGCAGTTCGTCGACCGGCAGCGCCGTATGAGGGAACGCGCGATATTCCGGCGCCGTCAGCGAGTTGGCCGGCAGCGACTGATACAGGTTCGCCGCATAGTGCCCGCCGTCGGCCATCGACACGCTCGCGCAGCCGAGCATCGTCTCGTAGCCGTTCTGCATCATGTACGCGCCGAGACCGCCCCAGAGCGCCATGATGACGGCGCCGCTGCGGTAGTCGCTGTGCACGCACGAGCGGCCGACCTCGACCATCTTGCCGCGCAGGTGCGTAAGGCGCGACAGGTCGAATTCGCCTTCGGCGTACAGACGGCCGACACGCGCGGCCTGGTGCGGCGGCAGCACGCGGTACGTGCCGACCACCTTCAGCGTATCGAGGTCGCGCACCAGCAGATGATCGCAATAGGCGTCGAACGGGTCGACGTCGAGACCGGACGGACCGCTGACCTGCGCGCCCATCTCGTCGGCGAACACGGTGTAACGCAGGCGCTGGGCCTCGCGCAATTCATCTTCCGTGCGCGCCCAGGCGGCACGCAGACGGTACTCGGATGTGACGGTTTCAGCAGCGCGCGGCAGGTGACGCCGCGACGTGTCGAGGGGAAGCGAGGCAAAGGGGAGCGTAGGCGTCGGCAGTTCTCGCATTAGGCTTTCCTGGTCGTAAGGAATAGGACGACATGCCAGCCAATGTAGTAACCGGTCGTTACCGTTCTGTGGCACGACCGTGTCCTTTCAATGACGTGTCGCCGAATTGACTTTAGCAGAAAGCCTGCGAAACCGTATGATCAATGCCTTCAAACCGCTTCAGACAAGGTCCGGCGTCAATACCGCGCGCAGGACGGCCTGACGGTTGCCGTCGCGCGTGCGGCTCGCGAGCCACACGATACCGCCCTTCTTGACGCTCCAGCTATCGTCGTTGCCGGCGATCAACTGCGCCGCGACGCAGCCGAGCGTCGGCTGGTGCCCGACGATCACGACCGTGGGCGCGATGCCGTCGGGCCACCCGGCGGCCGCCAGCACGTCGTCGACGCTGCCGCCCGGCGCGAGCGCATCGATGGTCCGGTACTGGTCGGTCAGCGCCTCGACGGTCTGCACGGTGCGCGCCGCCGGGCTCGCGAGGATCACGCTGCTCGACTCGAGCCGGCCGCGCAGCCATTTGGCCATCGCTTGCGCATCCTTGCGCCCGCGGGCCGTCAGCTGGCGTGCGAGGTCGCTTGCCGCGTAGTCTTCGGCTTCGGCGTGGCGCCACAGGATCAGGTTCATCATGATGTCTCTCCATGCTTCGACGAATGCTCCGGCCGCACACTCGCGGGCCGGACGATCATGCTTCGAATTGTCGCCAATCGTGAGCGGTTCGTGATGACATGCGCCGTACGCAAAAACGTGATTGACCCGGTTACCCATTAGACGATAGAATCTTTGGCTCGTCGGAGCGTAGCGCAGCCTGGTAGCGCATCTGATTTGGGATCAGAGGGTCGTAGGTTCGAATCCTATCGCTCCGACCACGAGATTCACGACAAGGGTTGCAAGCCATCGCGCTTGCAACCCTTTTTCGTTTGGTCCGCCGCCCGCGTCCGCCCCCGGTGCCACCGCCCGCAGCCCGCGCACGAAAATTGCGAGAACACGCGATAATGTCCGCGACCAACCCGCAATCGCGCATGAAAAATCACGTTTTCAAGACCGCCGTGCTCGGCGCGCTGCTCGCAATCGGCACCCTCGGCGTGCCCGGCGTCGCATCGGCGAAGTCGCTCGACGACGCGCTCGACTGCCATTCGAACGGCCACAAGTTCGTCGCGCCGCTGCTCGCGGCAGGCGACATCCAGTCGGAGCCGATGCACGTCGAATCGAATTCGGTGAACGCATTCCGCACGAACCATCCGCTGACCGCCTACGGCTTCGGCGTCTATGTCGTGCTCGGCTACCAGGCGAACGATCCGATTTTCCAGCCCGGCGACGGCACGCCGATCGGCGACTGGGCATACGGCGTCGTGGTGCGCGGCACGAAGAACGCGGTCGAACAGGCCGTGCGCAAGGCCGGCAGCGACGCGACCGTCAAGCAGGCATTCCCGTTTCTGACCGCGATCGTGTGCTCGGACTGAGTGCGTCCAAGGCAACCTGGCGGCGCGAGCGCGCCGCCGCCGTGCCGGCGCGTCACGCGCCCGTATAAACCACGCGGTACGGAATGCCGACCTTCTCCCACTCTGCCGCTTCCTGGCTGAGGCTGTAATCGGTCAGCGGGTTCTGCTCGACCCATGCGCTCGGCAGGCGCACTTCATACCCGCCCTTCTTCATCTGCGACACGGAAATGTCCGGCAGCCCGGCATCGGTCCGGCGCCGGCAAAGCAGCGCCGCGAGCCGCAGGCAGAACAGCAGCGGCCATTCGATGTCGCGCGCCTGCGACAGCTTGCCGAGCTTGCCCGCATGCCCGAGCACGAGCGCGGCAAGGCGCGCCTGGTCGGTGCGCGAGAAACCCGGCATGTCGGCGTTGCTCGCAATATAGGCCGAATGCTTGTGATACGAGCTGTGCGAAATCGACAGGCCGATCTCGTGCAACGCGGCGGCCCAACCGAGGAACATCCGGCCTTCCTCGCGTTCTTCGTCGTCGGAATCGTCGAGCTCGTCGTAGAACCGCACCGCGAGCGCGCCGATGCGCTCGGCCTGCGCGCGATCGACGCCGTAGCGGCGCGTGAAGCCTTCGACGGTCACCGCGCGCATGTCCTCGTGCTGGGTCCGGCCGAGCAGGTCGTACAGCACGCCGAGACGCAAAGCGCCGTCGGTGGTATCGACGTAGTCGACACCCAGTTCCTCGAATACCGCGAGCATGATCGCGAGGCCGCCGGCGAGCACCGGCACGCGATCGGGCTTCAGCGCGATCAGCTTCAGCCGGTTCACGTTCTCGGACTTGATCAGCGCGCGCTTCAGGCGTTCGAGCCCGCCGCGCGAAATGCCGTGCGTGATGCCCGCGTCGTTGAAGCCGTTCGCCTCGACGAGTTCCGCGAGCGCGCGCGCGGTGCCGGACGAACCGATCGCCTGGTCCCATCCGGCCTTCTTGTATTCGCTGGAAATGATCTGGATCTCGCGCTTGGCCGCGAGTTCGGCTTGCCGCATCGTGTATTCGTCGACGTTGCCGGCCGGGAAGAACGCGCGGCTATGGCTCACGCAGCCGATGTAGAGGCTCTCCATCACGATCGGCGTGTAGTGCGAGCCGATGATGAACTCTGTCGAGCCGCCGCCGATGTCGACGACGAGCCGCTTGCCCGCGCTCGCCGGCACCGAATGCGCGGCGCCCGCATAGATCAGGCGCGCCTCTTCGCGGCCCGCGATCACTTCGATCGGAAAACCGAGTGCCGCTTCGGCCTCGCCGAGAAATTCGCCCGCGTTCTTCGCGACGCGCAGCGTGTTGGTCGCCACCGCGCGCACATGATCGGGATGGAAATCGCGCAGGCGTTCGCCGAACCGCTTGAGCGCCTCCCAGCCACGCTCCTGCGACGCGCGATCGAGCATCTTGTCGCTCGACAGGCCCGCGGCCAGTCGAACGGGCTCGCGCAGCGCATCGACGGGATAGATCTGGCTGCCCGCCGGCGTTTCCTCGACGCGCCCGACGATCAGCCGAAAGCTGTTCGAGCCGAGATCGACGGCAGCCAGCAAGTGGGGGGATGTAACCATCAGAAGGGGGCTCCGTGCGCGTTCGCCCGCGGCAGCCGGTCCGGCCACGCTGGACGATCAATCAAAGGCGACATTTTAAGCGTGGAACGCTTGCCGTTGCCACGCTTCACGGGCATGTACACGGGTAGATTGTATATGGCCGAAACATTTATGAGACGAAACGGTTCAGGCGTAGAATTTCCCGATATAAATACATTATCGTCATCAGCACGTCATCGTACCGTGAGAGTTTCCGAGCGTCCTTTCGAATCATCGCCCGAATCATCCCCTACTCTGCCGATGTCCGTCCGTTATCCGCTTCTCAATCGTGAACTCGGCATCCTCGGTTTCAACGAGCGCGTGCTGGCCCAGGCGGCTGACCCGCAGATTCCGTTGCTCGAGCGCCTGCGCTTCATCTGCATCACGAGCAGCAACCTCGACGAATTTTTCGAAGTCCGGATGGCCGGCCTTCAGGAACAGATCCGCGACAACCCCGGCGCACTGACGCCCGACGGCATGTCGTTGCAGCACGCCTATGACCTCGTCGTCGAGCGCGCGCAACGGCTCGTGCACCGCCAGTACACGATGCTGCACGAAACCGTGCTGCCCGCGCTCGAACAGGAAGGCATCTACTTCCACGCGAGCGACACGTGGAATGAAGAACAGCTCGAATGGGCGCGCCGCTACTTCCTCGATGAACTGCTGCCGGTGCTGACGCCGATCGGCCTCGACCCCGCGCACCCGTTCCCGCGCGTGCTGAACAAGAGCCTGAACTTCGTCGTCGAGCTCGAGGGCCGCGACGCGTTCGGCCGCCAGGCGGTGATGGGCATCGTGCAGGCGCCGCGCGCGCTGCCGCGCGTCGTGCGCATGCCGCAGGCGCTGTCGGGCTTCGAGCACGGCTTCGTGCTGCTCAGCTCGTTCATGCAGCGCTTTGTCGGCGAACTGTTCCCGCAACTGGTCGTGAAGAGCTGCAACCAGTTTCGCATCACGCGCAACAGCGAGCTCTTCGTCGACGAGGACGAAATCACCAACCTGCGCGTCGCGCTGCAGGGCGAACTGCCCGCGCGCCACCTCGGCAACGCGGTACGGCTCGAAGTGTCGGCCGACACGCCGGCGCATATCGTGCGGCGCCTGCTCGAGGAAAGCCTGCTCGGCGAGAAGGACTGCTATCGCGTGGCCGGCTCCGTGAACCTCGTGCGGCTGATGCAGATTCCCGATCTCGTCGATCGCCCCGATCTGAAGTTCTCGCCGTTCACAGCATCGACCTCGCCCGCGATCGTCAACGCGCCGACGATGTTCGACGCGATCGACGACGGCGACATCCTGCTGCACCACCCGTACGAAAGTTTCCAGCCGGTGCTCGAACTGCTGCAGCAGGCCGCGAAAGACCCGAGCGTCGTCGCGATCAAGCAGACGATCTACCGGACTGGCACCGATTCGCCGCTGATGGACGCGCTGATGGAAGCCGCGCGCAACGGCAAGGAAGTGACCGTCGTCGTCGAGCTGCTCGCGCGCTTCGACGAGGAAACCAACATCAACTGGGCGTCGCAGCTCGAAGCCGTCGGCGCGCACGTCGTGTACGGCGTGGTCGGCCACAAGTGCCACGCGAAGATGATGCTGATCGTGCGGCGCGTCGTGCAGAACGGCAAGGCGTCGCTGCGCCGCTACGTGCACCTCGGCACCGGCAACTATCACCCGCGCACCGCCCGCCTCTACACCGACTTCGGGCTGATGACGGCCGACCAGAAGATCTGCGAGGACGTTCACCACGTCTTCCAGCAACTGACCGGGATCGGCGGCGAGCTCACGCTGCACGAGCTGTGGCAGTCACCGTTCTCGCTGCATCCGCGCATCATCGAATCGATCCGCGCGGAAATCGACAACGCGCGCGCCGGCAAGCGCGCGCGCGTGGTCGCGAAGATGAACGCGCTGCTGGAGCCGTCGGTGATCGCCGCGCTGTACGAAGCGTCGCAGGCCGGCGTCAAGGTCGACCTGATCGTGCGCGGCGTGTGCGCGCTGAAGCCCGGCGTGCCGGGGCTGTCGGAAAACATCACGGTGCGCTCGATCGTCGGGCGCTTCCTCGAACACCACCGCATCTACTATTTCCACGCGGACGGCGCCGAGGACGTCTATCTGTCGAGCGCCGACTGGATGGACCGCAACCTGTTCCGCCGCGTCGAAGTCGCGTTCCCGATCCGCGAGCGCAAGCTGAAGCGCCGCGTGATCGCCGAAGGGCTGTCGGTCTGCCTCGGCGACAACCAGTCGGCCTGGCAGATGCTCAGCGACGGCCACTACCGCCGGCGTCGTGCGGGCAAGACGATCCGCAACGCGCAGCTCGGTCTGCTCGCGAAGTTCTGTTCGTAGACACGGGGCGGCGCGCGGGTTCGCGTGCCGCGTCACCAAACGAAAAAGCACAGCCCGAGGGCTGTGCTTTTTTATTTGCGGCGGGATGCCTGCGTGAGGCGCCCGATTCGCGTCATGCGCTCACGCTTCGAACGTCGCCGGCCGGATCGCGATGATCCGCGACGCGGGGAAGCGTGCGGTGAACGTGCTGCCGCGCCCTTCCTCGCTCTGCACGTACAGGTGCGAGTCATGCCGCTGCAGCACATGCTTGACGATCGCGAGGCCGAGCCCCGTGCCGCCCGTATCGCGCGAGCGGCTGCGGTCGACGCGATAGAAGCGTTCGGTCAGCCGCGGCAGGTCGGCCGCCGGGATGCCGAAGCCGCTGTCGGTGACGGAAAACACGCCTTGCGCGCCCTCGCGCCGCCACGACACGAAGATCTTGCCGCCGTCCGGCGTATAGCGGATCGCGTTGGTCACGAGATTCGCGAACGCACTGAACACTTCGGTCTGCGCGCCCGTGACGCCGAGCGTCTCGTCGATCGTGAACGTGATTTCGTGATGCCCGTTCGACAGCGTCTGCGCATCTTCCTTCAGATGGTCGAACACGGCACGCATGTCGATCGCGTGATCCATCGGCGGCTTGCTTTCGCCCTCGAGCTTCGCGAGCACCAGCAGATCGGTGACGATGTGCCGCATCCGCGACGCCTGCTGCTCCATCATCTCGAGATAGCGCGCGCGATCTTCCTCGTTCAGCGGCAGTTCGCGCATCGTCTCGAGGAAGCCCGACAGCACGGTGAGCGGCGTCTTCAGTTCGTGCGACACGTTCGCGACGAAGTCGCGCCGCATCGCGTCGGTCCGCTCGAGCTCCGTGATGTCCTGCGTGAGCAGCAGCTTGCGGTTCTCGCCGTACGGAAACACCTGCACTTCGAGGACGTTCTGCCGCGAGTCGCCCATCCCGCGCATCACGAGCGTCTCGTCGTAATGCTGCGCGTTCAGGTAGCGGACGAAATCAGGATGACGAACCAGATTCGTGATGTGCTGCCGCAGGTCGCGCTTCGCGTCGAGGCCGAAATGCACCTCGGCGATCGCGTTGCACCACTCGATCTGGTCATGGTCGTCGAGCATCGCGACGCCGTTCGGCGACGCCTGGATCGCCTGGATGAAGCGCGAATGCTGCTGCTCGACCTGCCGCACCTGCGCATGCCACTGCTTCGCGAGCTTGTGCAGCCGGTAGTAGATTTCACCCCAGATGCCCGGTGCGCTCGGCACCTCGCCGTAGACGGGCGCATCGAGCAGACGCCACAGGCGTTGCGTATGGAAGGTGCTGAAGAAGCCCTGCGCGACCAGCATCACGACCGCGAACCCGAGGCCCGCGATCGGGCCGGCGAACACGCCGACCAATACGCTGATCAGCACGAGCAGCACGAGCGACACGAGAAAGCGCGCCCAGATGATGTTCATGATTCAGCGCCCGAAAGAATGAACGGCATGCCGTGGCACACGGCATGTCCGGATACGTTACGCGTGCTTGGCGAGCCGGTAGCCGCTGCCGCGCACGGTCTCGATCATCGCATCGCAACCGGCCGGTTTCAAGGCCGCGCGCAATCGTTTGATGTGGACGTCGACGGTGCGCTCCTCGACGAACACGTGATCGCCCCAGACCTGGTCGAGCAGTTGCGTGCGGCTGTGCACGCGCTCCGGATGCGTCATGAAGAAATGCAGCAGGCGGAATTCGGTCGGGCCGAGATCGAGCTTGATCTCGCTGCCGTCGCCGTGCGCGGCGACCCGATGCGTGGCCGGGTCGAGGCGCAGCCCGTTGATCGACACGACGTCCTCGGTCAGCTGCGGCGCGCGGCGGCGCAGCACGGCCTTGATGCGCGCCATCAGCTCCTTCGGCGAGAACGGCTTCGTCACGTAATCGTCTGCGCCGATTTCGAGGCCGAGCACCTTGTCCTGCTCGTCGCCGCGCGCGGTCAGCATGATGATCGGGATGTGCTTGGTCCGTTCGTTGTTGCGCAGGTCGCGCGCGAACGCAATGCCGGACTTGCCCGGCAGCATCCAGTCGAGCAGCACGAGATCGGGCAGCACGTCGCTGATCAGGTTCTGCGCCTGCTCGGCGTTGTACGCGCGGATCGGGCAGTGACCGGCATGCTGGAGATTCACCGAGATCAGTTCGGAAATCGCGGGCTCATCTTCGACGACGAGAATGTTGCTGGGCATCGGCACCTCTGTTCTTCCTTACGGAGTCGATTAACTGTTGGCTTCGCGATCGAGCGTGTCGCGCGGCTGGTGCCGCACGTCGGTGCCCTTCACGATGTAGATGATGAATTCGGCGATGTTCTTCGCGTGGTCGCCGATCCGTTCGATCGCCTTCGCGATGAACAGGTACTCGAGGCCGACCGAGATCGTGCGCGGGTCTTCCTGCATGTACGACACGAGCTTGCGCACGAACGCGCGGAATTCGAGGTCGATTTCCTTGTCGTCCTTGACGATCTGCGCGGCCGCCACCGTATCGAGGCGCGCGAACGCGTCGAGCGCGCGACGCAGGATCGTCACGGCCATCTCGCCCGACACCTTGATCTCGGCGATGTTCACCGCACGCGCGGCCGGCTCGTCGATCAGGCGGCGCACGCGCTTCGCGATCTTCTCGGCCTCGTCGCCGGCGCGCTCGAGGTTCGTAATCGTTTTCGAAATCGACATCAGAAGACGCAGGTCGCGCGCGGCCGGCTGCCTCCGCGCGATGATGTTGCCGCACTCCTGGTCGATGTCGACTTCCATCGCGTTCAGCGTTTCCTCGGCCGCGATCACCTTCTCGGCCGTCTCGCGGTCGAATTCGTTCAGCGCATGCATCGCGCCGACGATCTGCGACTCGACGAGCCCGCCCATTTCCAGCACTTTCGACGACACGGCATTCAGGTCCGCGTCGAACTGGCTCGACAGATGTTTATCCGACATGGTTGTGATTCTCCGTCATCAGCCGAAACGGCCGGTGATGTAGTCTTCCGTTTCCTTGCGCACCGGCTTGATGAAGATCTTTTCGGTTTCGCCGAATTCGATCAGCTCGCCCAGGTACATGTAAGCCGTGTAGTCCGAGCAGCGCGCGGCCTGCTGCATGTTGTGCGTGACGATCACGACCGTGTAGTCGCTCTTCAGCTCCGCGATCAGCTCCTCGATGCGGCCCGTCGAGATCGGGTCGAGCGCCGAGCACGGCTCGTCGAGCAGCAGCACTTCCGGACGGATCGCGATACCGCGCGCGATGCACAGACGCTGTTGCTGGCCGCCGGACAGCCCGTAGCCGCTCTGGTTCAGCTTGTCCTTCACTTCGTTCCACAGCGCGGCCTTCGTCAGCGCCCACTCGACGCGATCGTCCATCTCCGAGCGCGTGAGCTTCTCGAACATCTTCACGCCGAACGCGATGTTGTCGTAGATCGACATCGGGAACGGGGTCGGCTTCTGGAACACCATGCCGATCCGCGCGCGCAGCAGCGAGATGTCGCGCTTGGTGGTCAGCAGGTTCTCGCCGTCCATCAGGATTTCGCCCTCGGCGCGCTGCTCCGGATAGAGCGCGTACATCTTGTTGAACGTGCGCAGGAGCGTCGACTTGCCGCAACCCGACGGACCGATGAACGCCGTCACCTTCCCTTCGGGAATGCGCAGGTTGATGTTCTTCAGCGCGTGGAACTTGTTGTAGAAGAAGTTGAGGTTGTTGACCTCGATCTTCGCGTTCAGCGGCGCCAGCGGACGGCCATGTGCCGCATCTTGCGTGCCGGCGGGCGCAGCGGTGCGCTCGACGGGATTCAGGTGGCTTTCTGCCATATTCATCGGATTGCTCCGCCGTTACTTTTTCGAGAAGATCGAACGCGCCAGGATGTTGAGTCCGAGCACCCCGAGCGTGATCAGGAACACGCCCGCCCATGCGAGCGACTGCCATTCGGCGAACGGGCTCATCGCGAACTTGTAGATCGTGACGGGCAGGTTCGCCATCGGCTGGCTCATGTCCCACGAGAAGAACTGGTTCGACAGCGCGGTGAACAGCAGCGGCGCCGTTTCGCCGGCGATCCGCGCGACCGCGAGCAGCACGCCCGTCACGATCCCGCCGACCGAGGCGCGCAGCGTGATCTTCAACACCATCCGCCACTTCGGCGTGCCGAGCGCGACGGCTGCTTCGCGCAGCGCGTTCGGCACCAGCTTCAGCATGTTCTCGGTCGTGCGGATCACGATCGGAATCTGCAGCAGCGCCAGCGCGATCACGCCGGCCCAGCCCGAGAAGCGCCCCGACTTCGCGACGACGATCGCGTAGACGAACAGCCCGATGACGATCGACGGCGCCGACAGCAGGATGTCGTTGATGAAGCGGATCGTGCTCGCCAGGAGGTTCTTCTGGCCGTATTCGGCAAGATAGACACCCGCGAGGATGCCGATCGGCGTGCCGACCAGCGTGCCGAAACCGCACAGCAGCAGGCTGCCGACGATCGCGTTCGCCAGGCCGCCGCCTTCCGTGTTCGGTGCCGGCGTCGATTCGGTGAACAGCTGCAGCGACAAACCGCCGACGCCGAGATGCACCGTGGTGTAGAGAATCCACACGAGCCACAACAGGCCGAACGCCATTGCGGCGAGCGACGCGGTCAGCGCGATCGCGTTGGTCAGCTTGCGCTTGCGCTGCAGGCGGTTGCGCATCGCGTCGAGCGCGGCGCCATTCGGCCCCGGGAAATTCATGACGGGCTCGCTCATTTCTTGCCCTCTCCCTTCTCGAGACGAAGCAGCAGCAGTTTGGAGATGGACAGCACGATGAACGTGATCACGAACAGGATCAGGCCCAGTTCCATCAGCGCGGACGTATGCAGGCCCGGTTGCGCTTCGGCGAATTCGTTCGCGAGCGCCGACGTGATGCTGTTGCCCGGCGCAAACAGCGACACGCTGTCGAGCAGGTTGGTGTTGCCGATCACGAAGGTCACGGCCATCGTTTCGCCGAGCGCGCGGCCGAGGCCGAGCATCACGCCGCCGATCACGCCGGTCTTCGTGTAGGGCAGCACGACTTTCCACATCACTTCCCACGTCGTGCAGCCGATCCCGTAAGCCGATTCCTTCAGCAGCACGGGCGTGACTTCGAACACGTCGCGCATCACCGACGCGATGTACGGGATGATCATGATCGCGAGGATCACGCCGGCCGCGAGAATGCCGATGCCGATCGGCGGGCCCGACGTCAGCGGACCGAGCACCCACACGTCCTTGAAGAGACGGCCGATCGGCTTCTGGAAGTATTCGGCGAAGATCGGCGCGAACACGAGCAGGCCCCACATGCCGTACACGATCGACGGAATCGCGGCGAGCAGCTCGATCGCGATGCCGAGCGGGCGACGCAGCCACACGGGCGACAATTCGGTGAGGAACAGTGCGATGCCGAAGCTGACGGGCACCGCGATGACGAGCGCGATGAGCGACGTCACGATCGTGCCGTAGATCGGCACGACCGCGCCGTAAATATCCGAGTTCGGATCCCACTCGGTTTGCAACAAGAAGCCGATGCCGAACTTCTGGATGGTCGGCATCGACGCAATGATCAGGGAAACGATGATCCCGCCCAGCAGCAGCAGGGTCACGATCGCGGCCAGCCGTGCGAGGCCGCCGAACAGAACGTCTCCGAGACGGCTCGGCGCGCGTTGCTGCGCGGCATCGGACCGGGAAGACGTGTAGGAAATATCAGACATGGGCGCCTGTTCTGGATCGCCGGGCGCCGTGACGCCCGGCCTTACCGCACACACTGCCCGGCCGGCACGGCCGGGCAGCGAACCGCTGGATTGCTTACTCCGTGGCGACCGGCTTGCCCGATGCGTCCGTCACCTTCGTCTTCCACTGCTTGCGGATTTCCGTCTCGACCGCCGCCGGCAGCGAGATGTAGTCGAGGCTGTCGGCTGCCTTCTCGCCGTTCTTGAACGCCCAGCTGAAGAACTTCAGCGTTTCGGCGCCCTGCTCCGGCTTGTCCTGCTTCGCGTGCAGCAGCACGAACGTCGCGCCGACAACCGGCCATGCGTCCTTGCCCGGCTGGTTCGTCAGGATCTGGTAGAACGACTTCGACCAGTTCGCGCCGGCAGCAGCGGCCTTGAACGTTTCGGTCTTCGGCTCGACCACCGTGCCCGTCGAGTTCTTCAGGGCCGTGTAGGTCATGTTGTTCTTCTTGGCATACGCCCACTCGACGTAGCCAATCGCGCCCGGCAGGCGCTGCACGAAGGCCGCGACGCCGTCGTTGCCCTTGCCGCCCGTGCCCGTCGGCCAGTTGACCGTCGTGCCTTCGCCGATCTTCGACTTCCACTCGTCGTTGACCTTCGACAGGTAGTTCGTCCAGATGAAACTCGTGCCCGAGCCGTCAGCACGGCGAACGACCGCGATGTCCGTATCCGGCAGCTTGACCTTCGGGTTCAGCGCGGCGATCGCCGGGTCGTTCCACTTCTTGATCTTGCCGAGATAGATGTCGCCGAGCACCGGGCCCGACAGCGTCAGTTCGCCGGCCTTCACACCCGGCACGTTGACGACCGGCACCACGCCGCCGACCACCGTCGGGAACTGGAACAGGCCTTCCTTCGCGAGTTCTTCGTCCTTCAGCGGAGCGTCCGAACCGGCAAAATCGACCGTCTTCGCGTTGATCTGCTTGAGGCCGCCCGACGAACCGATACCCTGGTAGTTCACCTTCGCGCCGCCGGCCTGCTGGTAGTCGGCAGCCCATTTCGTATAAATCGGCATCGCGAACGTGCTGCCTGCGCCCGTGATGTCGGCAGCTTGCGCGGCGACTGCGAAAAGCGCGCCAGCCAGGCCGGCAATCGCGGTTTGCATCAATTTCATGAGACCTCCAGTGTGTGAGCGGATGACTACGGCACCGCGAAGGTTAGGGGCTCCTCATGACGATAATGTGACAATCGATGAAACTGGCGTGACAGTAACATGACTGGTTGAAAGGGTGTATCGGGCCCTGTGCGGGCGGCCGCGCAGGGGCAGCGCGGCGGGAAATGGCGGCAAGAATTGCCGATCAGGAAGGGCTGTTCGGCACCCGCCGATGCGAGGTCCGGAGCGAATCGTGTTCGCGGCACATGGGGCAGGAAAACCCTTTGCCGCGGTCATCACGATTCAGGGTCGGATGTTTTCTTGCATCAGACGAAATCCGCGCCGACGTCATCCTCTATTTAATAGCGCAAACCTTTGCGTCTGACGAATTGCGGCGCCCGAAGGCGCCGCTTGTCGAGTCGCCGGAGAGGCGGCGCGCGCACGGCCGGACCGTCGCGCGCCGTCACCGATTCGGCTCAGCTCGTCGCCGCGCGCACCGCGTCGGCGATCGCTTCCGCGTGACGGGTCGCGTCGGCCGCATGCTGCGCCTCGACCATCACGCGCAGCACGGGCTCGGTGCCCGATGCGCGGATCAGCACACGGCCGCGGCCGGCGAGCGCGCTTTCGGCTGCGTCGATCGCCGCGCGAATCGATGCGCTGCCCTTCCAGTCGGCCCCCGGCTTCATCCGCACGTTGATCAGCTTCTGCGGGAACAGCGTGACGCCGTCCAGCATCTGCGCAAGCGTGCGGCCGCTGCGCTTGAGCGCGGCCAGCACGAGCAGCGCCGACACAATGCCGTCGCCGGTCGAATGGCGGTCGAGCGACAGGATGTGGCCCGAGCCTTCCGCACCGAGCTGCCAGCCGCGCTCGCGCAACTGTTCGAGCACGTAGCGGTCGCCGACGGCCGCACGCACGAACTGCACGCCCTCGCGCTGCAGCGCGACCTCGACCGCGAGGTTCGTCATCAGCGTGCCGACCGCGCCGTCGACCTTGCCGGCGGTCGCAATCCGGTCCTTGACGAGCACGTAGAGCAATTCGTCGCCGTTGTACAGCCGGCCCGTCGCATCCACGACCTGCAGGCGATCCGCATCGCCGTCGAGCGCGATGCCGAGATCCGCATGGTTCGCCCGCACTGCACGCACCAGTGCGTCTGGCGCCGTTGCGCCGACACCGTCGTTGATGTTGAAGCCGTTCGGCGCGACGCCGATCGGGATCACGTCCGCGCCGAGTTCGTGGAATACGTGCGGCGCGATCTGGTACGCGGCGCCGTGGGCGCAGTCGATCACGAGCTTCAGCCCGCGCAGGTCGTATGCGGCCGGGAACGTGCTCTTGCAGAACTCGATGTAGCGACCGGCCGCGTCGTCGAGGCGACGCGCCTTGCCGAGCCGGTCCGACGACGCGCACTCGAGCGGCTTGTCGAGCCATGCCTCGATCTCGGCCTCGGTATCGTCCGGCAGCTTGTTGCCGTCGGCGGAGAAGAACTTGATCCCGTTGTCCTGATACGGGTTGTGCGATGCGCTGATCACGACACCGGCCGACAGGCGCAGCGCGCGCGTCAGGTACGCGACGCCCGGCGTCGGCATCGGGCCGGCCAGCATCACGTCCACGCCAGCCGCCGAAAAACCGGCCTCGAGCGCGGCCTCGAGCATGTAGCCCGACACGCGCGTGTCCTTGCCGATCAGCACCGTCGGACGCGCACCCGCCGCGACGTCGGCCGCGCCGGCCAGCACCTTGCCGGCCGCATAGCCGAGACGCAACACGAAATCAGGCGTGATGGGCGCCTCGCCCACCGTGCCGCGAATGCCGTCCGTGCCGAAATATCGACGTCCCATGGCGAACCTTCCTCCTTCGTCTTTCTGACTTCTGACTTATCGTTGCCGCGCGGCTTCGCGCACGGCGTTCCAGACCTTCAGCGCATCGACCGTCGCCGCGACGTCGTGCACACGCACGATCGCCGCGCCGCGCCCGACTGCGCACAATGCGGCCGCCACGCTCGCCGCGACGCGTTCGATCGGCGGCTTGCCGCCGATCACCGCGCCGAGCATCGACTTGCGCGACATGCCCGCGAGAATCGGATACGCGCGCCCGTCGGGCCGCGCGGGCGCCGTGTCCGGCAACGCGGCCAGCAGCGCGTAGTTGTCGTCGACCACCGCCTTGCCGAACCCAAACCCGGGATCGACGCAGATCCGTTCCGCCGCGACGCCCGCGTCGCGCAGCGCCTGCGCGCGTGCGGCGAGAAAGTCGCGCACGTCGGTCACGACGTCGCCGTAGTCGGGCTCGCCCACCTGCATCGTCTGCGGCTCGCCGAGCATGTGCATCGCACACAGTCCACTGTTGCCTTCACGCACCGCGTCGATCGCCCCCGGCTGGCGGAACCCCCAGATGTCGTTGATCATATCCGCGCCGGCAGCGAGCGCCGCACGCATCACGGCAGGCTTGTAGGTGTCGATCGACAGCGGCACGTTCAGCGGCCGCAGCGCTTCGACGAGCGGGATCACGCGCGCGAGTTCCTCGTCGAGCGGCACGGGCGGCGCACCGGGACGCGTCGACTCGCCGCCGATATCGATCAGGTCGACGCCTTCGGCGATCATCCGCTCGGCCTGGCGCAACGCATCGTCGCGCGCGAGGAAGCGGCCGCCGTCGGAAAACGAATCGGGGGTGGCGTTGAGAATGCCCATCACGAGCGGGCGTTCGAACGTCAGCGAGAAACGGCCGCACTGGAGCGGCGCGGGAATGGAGGCTGAAACTGCGGATTCGGGCACGGGCGGGAGGTGTTGATGAATGCAAAACGGGCCGGTGTGAAGCCACACCAGCCCGTGAACGGTGCTACGGCGGAGGTCAGGCCGGCGAAGCAGGCGCCGGCGCGTTGCCGGGCTTCACTTCGGCGGCCGTGCCGCCACCCGAGGAATCGCCGCCAACGGCCGGCGAGCTCTTCGGCGAGCGCGGCGGACGCCCTTCCATGATGTCGTTGATCTGATCGGCGTCGATCGTCTCCCACTCCATCAGCGCGGCCGTCATCGCCTCGACCTTGTCGCGGTTCTCTTCGAGCAGGCGACGCGCAAGGCCGTACTGCTCGTCGAGCACGCGGCGGATTTCGCCGTCGACCTTCTGCTGCGTCGCTTCCGAGATCGTGCGGGTGAAGCCGCGGCCGAACGGGCCGCTGTCGTTCTCGTCGTCGACGTAGACCATCGGTCCGAGCGCGTCGGTCATGCCGAAACGCGCCACCATCGCACGCGCCGTCTGCGTCGCCTTGTTGAAGTCGTCCGACGCGCCGGTGCTGATCAGGTTCAGGAACAGCTCCTCGGCCACGCGGCCGCCGAACAGGATCGCCAGGCGGTCGAGCAGGTAGTCCTTCGAGTACGTCTCGTTGTCATGCTCCGGCAGCTGCCACGTGACACCCAGCGCGCGACCGCGCGGGATGATCGTGACCTTGTGCACCGGGTCGGCCTTCGGCAGCAACTTCGCGATCACCGCGTGGCCCGACTCGTGGTAAGCCGTCGCACGCTTCGCTTCTTCGCGAATCACCGCCGACTTGCGCTCCGGACCCATGAAGATCTTGTCCTTCGCGTCCTCGAAATCCTGCATCTCGACGATGCGCTTGCCGCGGCGGGCGGCGAACAGCGCCGCTTCGTTCACCAGGTTCGCGAGATCGGCGCCCGAGAAGCCCGGCGTGCCGCGCGCGATGACCGCTGCGTCGACGTCGTTCGCGATCGGCACCTTGCGCAGGTGCACGCGCATGATCTGCTCGCGGCCGCGAATGTCCGGCAGGCCGACATAGACCTGACGGTCGAAACGGCCCGGACGCAGCAGCGCCTTGTCGAGCACGTCGGAACGGTTGGTCGCGGCGATCACGATCACGCCCGAGTTCGCTTCGAAGCCGTCCATCTCGACCAGCATCTGGTTCAGCGTCTGTTCGCGCTCGTCGTTGCCGCCGCCCATGCCGGCGCCGCGATGACGACCGACCGCGTCGATTTCGTCGATGAACACGATGCACGGTGCGTGCTTCTTCGCCTGCTCGAACATGTCGCGCACACGGGCCGCGCCGACGCCGACGAACATTTCGACGAAGTCGGAACCCGAAATGCTGAAGAACGGCACCTTCGCTTCACCGGCGATCGCGCGGGCGAGCAGCGTCTTGCCGGTACCCGGAGGGCCGACGAGCAGCACGCCGCGCGGAATGCGACCGCCCAGCTTCTGGAATTTCTGCGGGTCGCGCAGGAAGTCGACGAGCTCGGACACTTCTTCCTTCGCTTCGTCGCAGCCCGCGACGTCGGAGAAGTTCACCGCGTTGTTGTTCTCGTCGATCAGCCGCGCACGCGATTTCCCGAACGAAAATGCGCCGCCTTTGCCGCCTCCCTGCATCTGCCTCATCATGTAGAACCAGAACACGATGATCAGGATCGTCGGCCCGAGGTAGTACAACGCGGACATCAGCGCGTTCGGCTCGTCATCGGCCTTGCCGCTGACCTGCACGCCGTATTTCATCAGATCGCCGACCATCCAGATGTCGCCGGGCGACACGATCTGGTATTTCTGGCCATCAGCCGGAGTGACGGTGAGGTTGCGCCCCTGCACGATGACGTTCTTGACCTTGCCGTTCTTGGCGTCGTCCATGAACTGCGAATAGGACACACCTTCCTGGACGCGGGGCTTGTCGAACTGCTTGAACACCGTAAACAGCACCAGTGCGATCACCAGCCACACTGCTGCCTTCGAAAACATATTGTTGTTCAAAGCACCACTCCTTCACTCGTAGACGAGCGCCTACATTTTCCTTGCGGCGCTCCTCGGTCATTCTAATCCAGTCCGACCACCCCTGCCATAAGCATTGACAACCGTCGCGATAGCGCTTCGCTTGTCTGGCAAGGGCCGGAGCCCGTTTGCGGCACCGCGCCCCGCGTCACCGCGGATGCTTCAGTTGCCGGCCCAAAATGAACGTTTCGGACGATTTGTCGCGGGACGCCTTCGGCTTGCGCGGCGCGACGATCTTAAACTGCTGTTTGAACTTTTCGACGATCTGGCTGTAGCCGCTGCCGTGGAAACACTTCACGAGCAGCGCACCTTCCGGCTTCAGATGATTCTGCGCAAATTCGAGCGCCAGATCGCACAGATGCTCGATGCGCGCCGCGTCCGCCGAGGCCACGCCCGAGAGGTTGGGGGCCATGTCCGAAATAACAAGGTCCACCGAGCGGCCTTCGAGCACTTCCTCGAGCCGGTGAAGGACCTCGTCCTCGCGGAAGTCGCCCTGGAGGAAGTGGACGTCGGCGATCGGTTCCATCGGCAGGATGTCGAGCGCGACGATCGTGCCGTCGATGCCGCCTTCGCGCTCCGCGTCACGCTTCTTGCCCTGCGCGAGCTTGTTGCGGGCATACTGGCTCCAGCTGCCCGGCGTCGCGCCGAGATCGACGATCACCTGGCCCGGACGGATCAGCTTGTCCTGCTCGTCGATTTCCTTCAGCTTGTACGCGGCACGCGCGCGATAGCCCTCCCGCTGCGCCATTTTGACGTACGGGTCGTTGATGTGGTCGTGCAGCCAGTGCTGGTTAAAGCGGTTTTTTGCCATTCGAGAGAGAGATTGCTGCTATTTGCTTCGTGAAGCCGTGCTTTTGGCGGATAATACGCGTCTTCTTCGCGCGGCTGCGGCCCCTTCCGGGCCCAAGCCGCGATTTTACGTGGTTTCGGCGCGCGGCTGATGCGGTAACTTCCCGCGATTCGCTTCTGATGCAGCGCGCCCCTATTTAGATTTCGACATTTCCATGCCCGCCCTTTCGCTTTCCCCCGCCGAGCGCTCCGCGCTGCGCTCCCAGGCCCATGCGCTCAAGCCCGTCGTGCTGATCGGCGCCGACGGGCTGACCGACGCCGTGCTGAAGGAAATCAAGGTGCACCTTGCCGCGCACCAGTTGATCAAGATTCGTGTATTCGGTGACGAGCGCGATGAGCGCGTCGCCATTTACGACGAGATCTGCGACCGCCTGAATGCGGCGCCGATCCAGCACATCGGCAAGCTGCTGGTGATCTGGAAGCCCGAGGCTGCCGTGGCGGCCCCGGCCCGCGGCCGTCGTGCCGGCGCGCTGCCGAGCGCGGCCGAAGCCGTCGACGACAAGAAAGGCCGTGCGCCGCGCACCGTCAAGGTCGTCAAGGTGTCGCCGAACGCGAGCCCCGTGCGCCGTCCGAGGCCGGTAAAGGTCACGGTGCGCGGCAACGAGCGCGTGACGGCGGGCGGCACCGTGAAGCGTGCGAAAAAGCGTCAGGCCAGCACGAAGCGGCCGCACCAGGGCAAGTAATCCTGCCGCGCGGCACGGGGCACCCCGTGCCGCCCTGCCGGTGCGGCGCACACGCCGTTCAGGCGTCTCGCGCCGGCAAACGCCAGATCAGCATCAGCCCCAGCACGCTTTCGACGAGATAGAACAGGCTCGAAACGCCGTGCAGCATCCCGAAGCGGCTCGCATACGGCGAGTTCGCGATATCGGTGCCCGCCTCCATCGCGGCCACCCGCAGCGCGTTCATGAACGGCTGCAGCGCAAAATACCCGACCAGCACGCACGCGACCATCGCCGCGACGATCCAGCGCACGCGCCGGTAATCGCCACTGCCGCGCCGCACCTGCTGGTTCGACAGCGCGAGCAGCAACACGCCGCATACGACACCGAGGATCGCCTCGATGCGAAACAACTGGGCGGCGACCGAGCCGGCCGTCATCCGCTCCAGCGTCTTGAACAGCACGGGCGCGACCGCATACCCGATCGTCAGCAGGCTGCCGACCCACACGGCCGACAGCAGACGGAACACGCGATGCGGCATCACGTCGCCCCGCTTCAGATGTAGCTGACCGAGATGATTTCGTATTCGCGCACGCCGCTCGGCGCCTGCACGGCCGCGACGTCGCCTTCGGACTTGCCGATCAGCGCGCGTGCGATCGGCGAACTGACCGAAATCAGGCCGTGATCGATGTCGGCTTCGTCGTCGCCGACGATCTGGTACTTGACGGTGTCGCCGGACTCGAGATCCTCGAGTTCGACCGTCGATGCGAAGACCACGCGGCCTTCGGCGTCGAGCACGGTGGGATCGATGACCTGCGCGGCCGAAAGCTTCGATTCGATTTCCGCGATGCGACCCTCGATGAAGCCCTGCTTTTCTTTCGCAGCGTCGTATTCGGCGTTTTCGGACAGATCGCCCTGTGCGCGGGCCTCCGCGATCGCGTTGATCACGGCCGGCCGCTCGACGGACTTGAGGCGCTGCAATTCATCGCGCAGTTGCTCTGCGCCACGCTTTGTCAACGGAATGGTGCTCATAAACGGCTCAATCGCTAAAAACGGCTATAAAAAAAATCACCGCGATTAAGCGCATTTCCGGCGAACCGGAAACACCGCTTAATCGCGGCACGTGTTGCTTCGACAGGTAACTGAACGCTTAGTTTAGGCGAGCATGAAGACCTTGTAAATCATAGACTTCCAGATCCTTCAGGTAGCGCAAGCCTTCGACGGCCGCGCGCGCGCCCGACATCGTCGTGTAGTACGTGACCTTGTGCGCCTGCGCGCTCATGCGGATCGAACGCGAATCGGCGATCGCCTGACGCGTCTCGTCGACCGTCGTGAACACGAGTGCGATCTCGCCGTTCTTGATCATGTCGACGATGTGCGGACGGCCGTCCTTCACCTTGTTGACGACCTTCACCGGCACGCCGGCCGCTTCGATCGCGGCAGCCGTGCCCTTGGTCGCGACGATCGGGTAGCCGAGGTCGTGCAGCATGCGCGCGACTTCGACCGCCTTCGGCTTGTCGGCGTCCATCACGGTCAGCAGCACCGTGCCCGACTCCGGCAGGCGCGAACCCGCCGCGAGCTGCGACTTGAACAGCGCCTCGCCGAACGTCTGGCCGACACCCATCACTTCGCCGGTCGAACGCATTTCAGGCCCGAGGACCGGATCGACGGTCGGGAACTTGACGAACGGGAACACCGCTTCTTTCACGCTGAAGTACGGCGGCTCGACTTCCTTCGTCACGCCCTGCTGCGCGAGCTTCTGGCCGACCATCGCGCGCGCCGCGATCTTCGCGAGCGGCAGGCTGGTCGCCTTCGACACGTACGGCACCGTGCGCGATGCGCGCGGGTTCACTTCGAGCACGTAGATGATGTCCTGCTTCGAACCGTCCGCCTGCGGCACCTGCTGGATCGCGAACTGCACGTTCATCAGGCCGACCACGTTCAGCGCTTTCGCCATCGCGCCCGTCTGGCGCTTCAGTTCGGCAACCGTTTCTTTCGACAGCGAGTACGGCGGCAGCGAGCATGCCGAATCGCCCGAGTGGACGCCCGCCTGCTCGATGTGCTCCATCACGCCGCCGATGAACACCGACTCGCCGTCGCAGATGCAGTCGACGTCGCATTCGATCGCGTCGTTCAGGAAGCGGTCGAGCAGCACCGGCGAATCGTTCGACACCTTCACGGCTTCGCGCATGTAGCGTTCGAGGTCGCGCGGCTCGTGGACGATTTCCATCGCGCGGCCGCCCAGCACGTACGACGGGCGCACGACGAGCGGGTAGCCGATTTCGGCCGCCAGTGCGAGCGCTTCTTCTTCGGCGCGTGCGGTGCGGTTCGGCGGCTGGCGCAGGCCGAGGTCCTGCAGCAGCTTCTGGAAGCGTTCGCGATCTTCGGCCGCATCGATCATGTCCGGCGACGTGCCGACGATCGGCACGCCGTGCGCCTCGAGGTCGAGCGCGAGCTTCAGCGGCGTCTGGCCGCCGTACTGGACGATCACGCCGACCGGCTTTTCCTTGTCGACGATCTCGAGCACGTCTTCCAGCGTCAGCGGCTCGAAGTACAGGCGGTCGGACGTGTCATAGTCGGTCGACACCGTTTCCGGGTTGCAGTTGACCATGATCGTTTCGTAGCCGTCCTCGCGCATCGCGAGCGCCGCGTGCACGCAGCAGTAGTCGAACTCGATGCCCTGGCCGATCCGGTTCGGGCCGCCGCCCAGCACCATGATCTTCTTGTTGGTGGTCGGCTGCGCCTCGCACTCTTCCTCGTAGGTCGAGTACATGTAGGCCGTCTTGGTCGCGAACTCGGCCGCGCAGGTGTCGACGCGCTTGTAGACCGGGCGCACGTTCAGTTCGACGCGGCGGCGGCGGACGTCTTCCGGCGTCGCGCCGAGCAGCTTCGCGAGTCGGCGGTCGGAGAAGCCGCTCTGCTTCAGGAAGCGCAGCTCGTCGAACGTCAGCGACGCGAGCGTGCGGCCCGCGAGCGCCTTTTCCTTCAGGATGATCTGCTCGATCTGCTCGAGGAACCACGGGTCGATCGCGGTTTCCGCGAAGATTTCCTCGGCCGTCATGCCGATGCGGAATGCATCGCCGACGTACCAGATGCGGTCCGGGCCCGGCTCGTGGATCTCGATCGCGATCTCGTCGCGGTCGGTCGACTTCTCGTCGAGACCGTCGACGCCGACTTCGAGGCCGCGCAGCGCCTTCTGGAACGATTCCTGGAACGTACGGCCGATCGCCATCACTTCGCCGACCGACTTCATCTGCGTGGTCAGGCGCGAATCGGCTTCGCGGAACTTCTCGAACGCGAAACGCGGGATCTTCGTGACGACGTAGTCGATCGTCGGCTCGAACGATGCCGGCGTCTGGCCACCGGTGATTTCGTTCTTCAGCTCGTCGAGCGTGTAGCCGACCGCCAGCTTCGCCGCGACCTTCGCGATCGGGAAGCCGGTCGCCTTCGATGCGAGCGCCGACGAACGCGACACGCGCGGGTTCATCTCGATGACGACCATGCGGCCGTCCTTCGGGTTGATCGAGAACTGCACGTTCGAGCCGCCGGTGTCGACGCCGATCTCGCGCAGCACCGCGAGCGATGCGTTACGCAGGATCTGGTATTCCTTGTCGGTGAGCGTCTGCGCCGGCGCGACCGTGATCGAGTCGCCGGTGTGCACGCCCATCGGGTCGAGGTTTTCGATCGAGCACACGATGATGCAGTTGTCGGCGCGGTCGCGCACGACTTCCATCTCGTATTCCTTCCAGCCGAGCAGCGACTCTTCGATCAGCAACTCGCGCGTGGGCGACAGGTCGAGACCGCGCTTGCAGATCTCTTCAAACTCTTCGCGGTTGTATGCAATGCCGCCGCCCGAGCCGCCGAGCGTGAACGACGGACGGATCACGACCGGATAGCCGCTGCCGCCGGTGCCGGCCATGATCTCGGCATGCACCTGGGTCGCTTCTTCCATCGAGTGCGCGATGCCCGACTTCGCGGAGCCGAGACCGATCTTGGTCATCGCTTCCTTGAACTTCTGGCGGTCTTCCGCCTTGTCGATCGCTTCCGGCGACGCGCCGATCAGCTCGACGCCGAACTTCTCGAGCACGCCGTGGTGGTGCAGGTCGAGCGCGCAGTTCAGCGCGGTCTGGCCGCCCATCGTCGGCAGGATCGCGTCCGGGCGCTCCTTCTCGATGATGCGTGCGACGACTTCCCACGTGATCGGCTCGATGTAGGTGACGTCGGCCGTGTTCGGGTCGGTCATGATCGTCGCCGGGTTGCTGTTCACGAGGACGACCTTGTAGCCCTCTTCACGCAGCGCCTTGCAAGCCTGCGCGCCCGAATAGTCGAACTCGCAAGCCTGGCCGATGATGATCGGGCCGGCGCCGATGATGAGGATGCTTTTGATGTCTGTGCGTTTTGGCATGGCTTGTGAATTCAGTAAGTAATCTTTGTCGTGGCGTTGTCGCGGATCGGCGGCTGCGCTCAGCTCATGGTGGCGAGCGCGAGCTTCACCGAGAAACCGATGAACAGGCCGCCCACGCTGCTCGCCGCGCCCGCCGCGAGCTTGCGGCGGCGGCGGAAATGCTCGGCGAGCCGCGCGCCCGCGAAGATCAGCGTGCTCAGATACAGGAAGCTCGCGCATTGCGCGATCGCCCCGAGCACGACGAACGACAGCGCGGGATGCGGGAACGCCGGGTCGACGAACTGGATGAAGAACGAGATGAAGAACAGGATCGCCTTCGGATTCAGGAGGCTCACGATCAGCGCCTTGCGGAACGGTCGCTCGCCGTCGACCGCACGCGGTGCATCGGCCGGCGCATCGGCTCGCGCGCGCAGCTTTCGCCACGCGCCGCGCAGCATCCCGGCACCGATGTACAGCAGGTACGCGGCGCCGCCGTACTTGACGACGGAGAACAGCAGCGGGTTCGCCTTCAGCAGCGACGCGACGCCCGCGGCGGACAGCACCATCAGCACCGTGTCGCCGAGGAACACGCCGCAGGCCGCGCGATATCCGGCCTTCACGCCGCGCTGCGCCGCGAGCGACAGCACGTACATCGAGTTCGGCCCCGGCAGCAGGATGATGAAGATCACGCCGAACACGTAGGTCCAGATATCCGTGATGCCGAGTGCGTGGCCGAACATGATGCGAATCTCCCGTTCTTCGGTTGCTTCAGTTGCGTCAGGCGTTGCGCCGCTTCGCCGCGTCCATCAGTGCGGTGAAGCGGTCGAACAGATACGCGATGTCGTGCGGGCCGGGCGACGCTTCCGGGTGGCCCTGGAAGCAGAATGCCGGCTTGTCGGTCAGCTCGAAGCCCTGCAGCGTGCCGTCGAACAGCGACACGTGCGTCACGCGCGCGTTGGGCGGCAGCGAATCCGCGTCGACCGCGAAACCGTGGTTCTGCGACGTGATCACCACGCGACCGTCGCCGAGATCCTTCACCGGGTGGTTCGCGCCGTGGTGGCCCGTCTTCATCTTCAGCGTCTTCGCGCCGACCGCGAGGCCCATGATCTGGTGGCCGAGGCAGATGCCGAAGGTCGGCACGCCGCGCTCGATGAATTCCTTGGCCGCCGCGATCGCGTAGTCGCACGGCTCCGGATCGCCGGGGCCGTTCGACAGGAAGATGCCGTCCGGATTCAGTGCCAGCGCGTCGGCCGCGCTCGCCTCGGCCGGCAGCACCGTCACGTGGCAGCCGCGCTCCGCCAGCATGCGCAGGATGTTGTACTTGACGCCGAAGTCGTACGCGACGACGCGGTACTTCGGCGCTTCCTGCATGCCGTAGCCGCTGCCGAGGCGCCATTCGGTCTGCTTCCACTCGAACGGCTTCGTGGTCGACACGACCTTCGCGAGATCCATGCCCGCGAGGCCCGGGAACGAGCGCGCGAGTTCGATCGCCTTCGCCTCGTCGTTCGAGCCGGCCAGGATGCAGCCGTTCTGCGCGCCTTTGTCGCGCAGGATGCGGGTCAGCTTGCGGGTATCGATGCCGGCGATCGCGACGACGCCTTCGTCGCGCAGGTAGTCGCCGAGCGTGCGGTCCATGCGGAAATTCGATGCGAGCGTCGGCAGATCACGGATGATCAGGCCGGCGGCATGGACTTTCGTGGCTTCGACGTCTTCGGCGTTGACGCCGACGTTGCCGATATGCGGGTAGGTGAGCGTGACGATCTGACGCGCGTAGCTCGGATCAGTCAGGATTTCCTGATAGCCGGTAATCGCGGTGTTGAACACGACTTCACCGATCGTATGGCCTTCGGCCCCGATCGAATAACCACAAAAGACCGTGCCGTCGGCGAGTGCAAGCAAGGCGGGAGAAAAAGACGGCAACACGGGAGGCTCCTTGGGGAACACCCTGCTGCCGACCTGTTTACCCTGCCGCGCGAGCGCCGCGCTGCGTAGGCGCGCGGAGTCGCTAGCTGGACGCGACCTGCGGTGTCGGCACGCGAACCCGGCGCGTGGCGCACGAGGCTTCGCGGCATCGCCCGACAGGCGGCGTGCGGCGGATGAACGGGATGAGTGAGGTAGGCGCTAGGGTGCGAGGTTGATCAGCACAAACTTTCAAATTATAGCCCGAAAATGGCCTTATCTTCAATCGATATGGCCGTCCGATCACGCATGCGGCGCGCGCAATGCCGTGGCGTCACGCGCGCCGTTCGTTGCTGCGGCCCCGTTTCCGCAGCCGCCCTACCCGTCAGCGTACCGCCGGATCAACATGCTTGCCAGCGCTGCGCGCGGGCCATACGTACCAGACCGCGCTTGCGAGTTGCAGCACGAGCAGCATGCTCCACGCCGTGACGTGCGCGGCAGCCGGGTAATGGCCGTCGACGGCCGGCCAGTGCGACAGCACCGCGCCGATACCGATCTGGAACGCAAAGATCAGCACGAAGATCACGAGCGTCAATGTCGTGTTCGCGCGGCCGATCAGTTGGGCCGGGAAGTGGCCGGCCAGCACGGCATAGGTCAGGATTCCGACGCCGCCGAACATGCCGTAGGCCGCCCACAGCACGGCCGGCGGCAGCGGCACGCGCGCGACGATCGCGATTTGCGTGACGACGAACAGCACCATGCCGACGCCGCAAAACGCCTGGACGGACACGCCGCGGCGCTCGAGCACGCGCGCCGCCGCGCCGAAACCGACACAGCCGGCCATCATCGCGAAGCCGAGCACCGACACGAGCCGTGCGGCGTGCTGCGCATCGAACCCCGCGACGTCGCGCAGGTACGGACCGACCCACAGCGACTGCATCGCGTAGAACACGCCCTGCGTGACGATCGAGAATGACGAGATCTTCCAGAATGCACGGCTGCCGAGGATGTGCCAGGTGCCCTTGAACTGGCTGACGAGTCCGCCCTGATGGCGCGGCCGCTCGGCGTCCGGCGCGCCGAAGCCGATCGCGGCCGCGACGACGATCGTCAGCACCGCGAGGCCACCGCAGATCACGCGCCAACTTGTCACGCCGAGCAGCGAGGTCAACGGCGAGCCGACCGCGACGCCGCCCAGGCCGCCGACAGCCATCACGATACCGTTGACGAGCGGCAGCCGGCCGACCGGAAAATGCTGCGCGAGCGCCTTGAATGCCGCACCGAGACAGACCGATACGCCGACGCCGATCAGCAGCCGGCCGACCATCATCGTGCCAAGGTCGTGCGCGACGCCGAACACGGCGGCGCCGGCAGCCGCGAACAGCAGCATCCCGGCCGTCACGCGGCGCGGGCCGAAATGGTCGAGCAGCACGCCGGCCGGAATCTGCGCGCCGGCAAAGCCGAGAAAATAGAGACTGGTGAGCAGCCCGAGATCGGCGGCCGAGAGCCCGAGCTCGTGCGTGACGAACGGCGCGAAGCCGAGATTGACGCCGCGGAACACGTACGACACGAAATATCCGACCGCAAACAGCGCGAGCACCCTCACCTGCACCGACGACATCGCTCCTCCTCGTGATCCGATCCCGGCCGCGCGAAGCAGCGCCGCCGCTGCCGCGCACAAACGAAAACGCCGTCACCTCGGTGACGGCGTTGCTTCGTGTTTCATCGGATGATAACGCAAGCGCACGATCCGGCCGGACCGCCGCGCTGCAGCCGCGACCGCGTTACTTCTTCTTGCCCTTGTTTGCAGCGGCCTTCGGCGCGGCCTTGGCCGGCGCCGCCTTCGCGGAAGCAGCCTTCGCGGAAGCAGCCTTCGTCGCGCGGGCCGCCGGTTTCGCGGCACCGTGCTTCGCGCCGCGCGACTTGCCGCCGACGGACAGGCTCGCGCGCTCGATACGCGCGCCGGCGGTCGATGTCGCGATCCGCTCCGGACCCGGCTCGGCCGGCACCGCGCGGCCGACCGGCACGTGCAGCACGAGCGCTTGGCCCGGCATCGCGAGATCGCGATGCGTGCGGTTCCATGCCTTCAGCTGGGCGACCGACACGCCGTAGCGGCCGGCGATCGCCGCCATCGACTGCTTGCGGCGCACGCGGATCAGCATCTTGCGCGTGTCGGGTACGTCGGGCTCCATCGCGAGCACGCCGTTTTCCGCGACGTCCGCGCTGATGTCCTCGTCGTCGTCATCGCCGCGCGGCACGACGATCGTCGAGCCCGGCTTCAGGCGCATGCCGGCGGGAATCTTGTTGACCGACATCAGCGTGTCGGCGTCGACACCGATCTTCTCGGCGATCGCGGCCGGGCGGGCGCGCTCGCTGACCGTATAGGTGGTCCACGTCGACAACTGGCCGTTGTAGGCCTTCAGGTTCTTCTCGAACGCTGCCGCGTTGTCGAACGGCAGCAGGATCTGCGGCTCGGTCGCGCCGAGGATCACCGGCTTCGAGAACGACGGGTTCAGCGAACGGAACTCGTCGAGCGACAGGTTCGCGAGCTTCGCGGCCACCGCCACGTCGATGTCGCGCGACGTCGTGACCGTCACGAAATACGGGTGGTTCGGGATCTCCGGCAGCGCCAGGCCGAACTGCTGCGGATTCGCGATGATGTTCTTCACCGCCTGCAGCTTCGGCACGTAGTTGCGCGTCTCGTTCGGCATCCGCAGGCTCTGGTAGTCGGTCGGCAGGCCGGCCGCCTGGTTGCGCGCGATCGCACGCTGCACGTTGCCCTCGCCCCAGTTGTACGCGGCCAGCGCCAGATACCAGTCGCCGAACATGTCATGCAGGCGCGACAGGTAGTCGAGCGCGGCGCTCGTCGACGCGAGCACGTCGCGGCGCTCGTCCTGCCACATGTTGCGCTTCAGGTTGTACGTGCGGCCCGTGCCCGGCATGAACTGCCACATGCCGGCCGCCTTCGCGACCGACAGCGCCTGCGGGTTGAACGCGGATTCGATGAACGGCAGCAGCGCGAGCTCGGTCGGCATATGACGCGCCTCGAGCTCCTCGACGATGTGATACAGGTACTTCTGCGAGCGCTCGGTCATGCGCTGCACGTAATCGGGACGCTGCGTGTACCAGGTCGTCTGCATGTCGACGAGGTCGCTTTGCAGATCGGGCATCTGGAAGCCGCGACGGATGCGGCCCCAGAGATCGGAATCTGCACTGGTCAGGTCGCCGACGGATTGCTTGTCGACGTCGACAGTTTCTTTGGCGGTGGCTGATTTACGGAGGTAGTTGGACGCCGCCTGCGAATCGGCGGCGTTGTTGGCGACAGGAGCCTGGCTCGCACAAGCGGCGAGCAGCAGGACCACCATCGCACTCAATATAAGTCGCATGAAAATCTCGGCTTCCGACGGCTGGAAATTGCTGGCGATACTACGGAAGTGCGTGCTTCACGTCAATAAAAACACCGAAAACTCAGCCAAATCCTACATTTGGAGCAATTTTTACAGACTCCGCTTGAGCTTTTGGAGTCCTCCGGAAATCGTCATCGGAATCGGTTTTTCCACTCCCGCATCAGCGTGAACGCCGCGAGGCGATCCGGCACCGTTTCGTGCAGCTCGGCCTCGAGCGTCGCATGGATGGCCGGGCTGTCCGACCGCATGAACGGGTTGACGGCGCGTTCGTGCGCGATCGTGGTGGGCAGCGTCGGCACACCGCGCGCGCGCAGCGCCTGCGCGTCGTCGCGCCAGGCGGCGAGCGCGGCATTGCCCGGTTCGCACGCGAGCGCGAAGCGGATGTTCGACAGCGTATATTCGTGTGCGCAATGCACGCGGGTGTCGCCGGGCAGCGCCGCGAGCGCGTCGAGCGACGCGAGCATCTGCGCGGGCGTGCCTTCGAACAGGCGGCCGCAGCCGCACGAGAACAGCGTGTCGCCGCAGAACACATGAGGGGTCGCGGCGCCCTGCCCGGCCGCCTGGAAATAGGCGATGTGACCGCGCGTATGCCCCGGCACGTCGAGCACGTCGAACGTGAGCGCCGGTGCGTCGAGCGTCACGCGATCGCCGCCCGCGAGCGGCCGCATGACCACGCCGATCGCCTCGGCCGCCGGGCCGTAGACGACCAGCGGTACATCGTCCGGTTGGCCATCGCGCAGCGCGGCGACACCGCCGACATGGTCGGCGTGATGGTGCGTGAGTAAAATAGCGGTCAACCGCCAGCCGCGTTCGGCAAGAACACGGCGTACGGGCGCGGCTTCACCCGGATCGACGGCGATCGCATCGCGGCCGTCCGAGACGAGCCAGATATAGTTGTCTTCGAATGCCGGAACCGGCACGTATTCCAGCTCGTTCATGGGCGCGCAATCATCGTTATGTCCGATCGTCAAATTATAGACTGGCCCGCCTGGACCGACTCGCCGCCCGGCCGCTACGTGCTGGACTGGGAGCAGGCGCAGCTCGACCGGATCGTGTCCGACGTCTTCGGGTTTCACGCGCTGCAGCTCGGCCTGCCGCAGCTCGATGCGCTGCGCGAGAACCGCATGCCGTATCGCGGCCTCGTGCTCGACCCGGCGAGCGGCGCGAGCGCGCCCTACCAGTATCCGTGGGCGCGCGAGGCGCACGCGCCCGAACATGCGCCGGCCGGTCGCAGCACGACGTGGAGCGATCTGCTCGACCTGCCGTTCGAGTCGCAGAGCGTCGACCTGATCGTGATGCCGCATACGCTCGAATTCACGTCGGACCCTCACCGCCTGCTGCGCGAAGCCGAGCGCGTGCTGATGCCGGAAGGCCAGCTCGTGATCACCGGCTTCAATTCGCTGAGCCTGTGGGGCATGCGGCAATCGTTCGGACGCATGGCGAACCGTCCGTTCGTGCCGGCCGCGCGCGACCAGATCGCGTTCATCCGGCTCAAGGACTGGATCAAGCTGCTCGGCTTCGATCTCGAGCGCGGCCGCTTCGGCTGCTACCGGCCGCCGCTCGTCACCGACAAATGGCTTGCCCGCTACGGCTTCATGGAAGCCGCCGGCGACCGCTGGTGGCCGATCTTCGGCGCCGTCTACATGGTCACGGCCGTCAAGCGCGTGCGCGGCATGCGCCTCGTCGGCCCGATCAAGATGAAGAAGCCCGTGCTCGCGCCGGGCCTCACGCCGGCGGCCACCCCGACCACCCACCAAGAACACTCATGACCACCGACACCATCGACATCTATACCGACGGCGCCTGCAAGGGCAATCCCGGCCCCGGCGGCTGGGGCGCACTGTTGCGCTACGGCGACCGCGAAAAGGAGCTGTTCGGCGGCGAGCCCGACACGACCAACAACCGCATGGAGCTGATGGGCGTGATCGCCGCGCTCGAGGCGCTGAAGCGGCCGTGCCGCGTGATCGTCCATACCGACTCGCAATACGTGCAGAAAGGCATCAGCGAGTGGATCCACGGCTGGAAGAAGAAGGGCTGGGTCACCGCGGCGAAAACCCCGGTGAAGAACGCCGACCTGTGGAAGCGCCTCGACGCGCTCGTCGCGCAGCACGAGGTCGAGTGGCGCTGGGTGAAGGGCCACGCGGGCCACCCCGAAAACGAACGCGCGGACGCGCTCGCGAATCGCGGCGTCGAATCGCTCGTGGCCTGAACGCAGGCCGCCCCACTGTCTTTCCCGATTTATCCGACATGCGCCAGATCATTCTCGATACCGAAACCACCGGCCTGAATCCCCGCACGGGCGACCGCCTGATCGAAATCGGCTGCGTCGAGCTGCTGAACCGGCGGCTCACCGGCAACAACCTGCACATCTACGTGAACCCCGAGCGCGACAGCGACCCGGGCGCACTGGCCGTGCACGGCCTCACGACCGAATTCCTGAGCGACAAGCCGAAGTTCGCGGAAGTCGTCGACCAGATCCGCGACTTCGTGAAGGACGCCGAGCTGATCATCCACAACGCGCCGTTCGACCTCGGGTTTCTCGACGCGGAATTCGCGCGGCTCGACCTGCCGCCGTTCACCGAGCATTGCGGCGGCGTGATCGACACGCTCGTGCAGGCCAAGCAGATGTTCCCCGGCAAGCGCAATTCGCTCGACGCGCTGTGCGACCGGTTCGGCATCAGCAACGCGCACCGTACGCTGCACGGCGCACTGCTCGACTCGGAACTGCTCGCCGAAGTCTATCTCGCGATGACGCGCGGCCAGGACAGCCTCGTGATCGACATGCTCGACGACGCAGGCGCCGACGGCGGCGCGGCGAACGGCCAGCGCGTGTCGCTCGCGTCGCTCGACCTGCCGGTTCTCGCGGCGAGCGACGACGAACTCGCCGCCCACCAGACCCAGCTCGACGAACTCGACAAATCGGTCAAGGGAACCTGCGTGTGGCGCAAGTCCGCCGACGCGGACGCCGCCGAGGCCGCCTGACGCGGCGTCTCCCGACCGGCGCCTGCAGCCGCGCTCACGCGCGCGGCTGCAGCGCGATGATGGCCATCCCGCCAAGCGCGAGCACCGCGCCCGCCACGTCCCAGCGGGACAGCGCAATGCCGTCGACCACCCGCAGCCAGATCAGCGCCACCGCGATATACACGCCGCCGTACGCCGCATACGTGCGCCCCGCCGCGCTCGGATGCAGCGTCAGCAGCCACGCGAACAAGGCGAGCGACAGCGCGGCCGGCACCAGCAGCCATACGGGCCGGCCGCCCTTCAGCACGAGCCACGGCAGGTAGCAGCCGACGATTTCGGCCAGTGCAGTGACGGCGAACAGCGCCGCAATCCTGATCAGTTCGGTCATCCGGTTCCTCGCAGATTCGGCCCCCGTCCGGCGGGCCGCGCGACCCCGCCGCGCGCCGCCGATCATACCGGAGCCGGCCTCGCCGGAACCGCCGTCGGACCGGGGATTCCGGGCAATTTGCACGATCGTCTGTCATCGTGCTATCATGTCGCCTGTTTCAACATTCAATCTCTGTCTACTCAATTTCGAAAGAAGTCCGTCCGCGCGTTGCGGGCCGGTGCTTCGACCGGAATTGCATCCACAGGAAAGCCCGCCCGACAGGCCCGCTTTTCTCGTTTCGTTGCCCCTCCGGGGCGCTTGCCGGATCGCCGGACACGTCCGCGCCGGCATCTGCCGCTCGCATCACGCGGCCCATTCTTCATGAGCGCACCGTCGTGACGGCCCATCGGGCCCGCGTCGAAGCAGTCCCTTACGGCCCTTTACCGCCTCATGTGCAGTAAGCGCCTAAATGGCCTGCCCCGACGCGCAGCACGCGACATCGCGCTCGCCGGCAAACCGTGTCGGACGGCCCGCCCGTTCCGGCGCAGTCAAAGGAGTGCATGACCTTGACCGCAACACACGTCAGCCCGACCGCTGCTTCTTCCTCCACGTCGTCCGGCGAGGCCCCGCTCGCCGCGGACGACATTACCGTCGTCGACCAGAGCCTGCTCAAGCGCGCCGTCAGCGCGATGGCCATCGGCAATGCGATGGAATGGTTCGACTTCGGTGTCTACAGCTATATCGCCGTCACGCTCGGCAAGGTGTTCTTCCCGTCCAGCAGCCCGTCCGCGCAGCTGCTCGCGACCTTCGGCACGTTCGCCGCCGCGTTCCTCGTGCGCCCCCTCGGCGGCATGGTGTTCGGCCCGCTTGGCGACCGCATCGGCCGCCAGCGCGTGCTCGCCGCCACCATGATCATGATGGCCGTCGGCACCTTCGCGATCGGCCTGATCCCCAGCTATGCGTCGATCGGCATCATGGCGCCCGTGCTGCTGCTCGTCGCCCGCCTCGTGCAGGGCTTCTCGACCGGCGGCGAATACGGCGGCGCCGCCACCTTCATCGCCGAGTTCTCGACCGACAAGCGCCGCGGCTTCATGGGCAGCTTCCTCGAATTCGGCACGCTGATCGGCTACGTGATGGGCGCCGGCGTCGTCGCGCTGCTCACCGCGTCGCTGTCGCAGGAAGCCCTGCTGTCGTGGGGCTGGCGCGTGCCGTTCCTGATCGCGGGCCCGCTCGGCCTGATCGGCCTGTACATCCGGATGAAGCTCGAAGAAACGCCGGCGTTCAAGCGCCAGGCCGAAGAGCGCGAAGCGCAGGACAAGGCCGTGCCGAAGGCGCGCTTCCGCGAAACGCTGATGCGCAACTGGCGCGCGCTGCTGCTCTGCGTCGGCCTCGTGCTGATCTTCAACGTGACCGACTACATGGTGCTGTCGTACCTGCCGAGCTTCATGTCGTCGACGCTGCACTTCGACGAGTCGCACAGCCTCGTGCTGGTGCTGATCGTGATGGTGCTGATGATGCCGCTGACGCTCGCCGCCGGCCGCCTGTCGGACAAGATCGGCCGCAAGCCCGTGATGCTGGCCGGCTGCGTCGGCCTGCTGGTGCTGTCGATCCCGTCGATGATGCTGATCCACGCGGGCACCACCGCGTCGGTGTTCGGCGGCCTGCTGATTCTCGGCTTGCTGCTGTCGTGCTTTACCGGCGTGATGCCGTCGGCACTGCCGGCGCTGTTCCCGACCGAGATCCGCTACGGCGCGCTCGCGATCGGCTTCAACGTGTCGGTGTCGCTGTTCGGCGGCACGACGCCGCTCGTCACGGCATGGCTCGTCGACGTGACCCATAACCTGATGATGCCCGCGTACTACATGATGGGCGCCGCCGTGATCGGCATCGTGTCGGTCGTCGCGCTTGCCGAAACCGCACGCCAGCCGCTCAAGGGCTCGCCGCCGGCCGTCGCGACGCGCCGCGAGGCGCACCAGTTGGTGCGCGAGATGCGCGAGAACGACGACGACGCGGAGATCTACGGCGTCGTGTCGACTGCCCGCGCCTGAGCATCGCCCAAGAAAAAGCCCCGGCACAAGCCGGGGCTCGATCGAACCGATCCGCCCGACCGGCTTGCGCCGGCCGGGCTTTTTTTCATCTGTTGGCTGGACGCGCGATCACGCGTGCGCTTCGCAGTGGCGGCAGAAGATCAGCGCCCGCGAACGCGACACCGCAGCCTGCGCACCGCGCGCCGCGACGATCAGCCCGACCTGGCCGAGATTGAAATCGCGCTCGACCATCAGCTGCGTCAACGCGGCAAGCGGCAACACGACGGACGGGTGGTACAGACTCGATTCGATCAGCGCTCTCATCTTCGGCTCCATCAGGCAATGCATATTCGATGGAGTGGATTCTAGGGATCGGCCGCAACCGGATAAACAGCGCGAATGCGAAGTCACTTGTCAGCGATGGAGAACAATCGGCCGGGCGTTTGGCGGACGGGCCGAGCGGCCGGCGGCGGACGGCCCGGGGACGCAAGGCGAAGCGTGCGCAACGGGGTTTTGAGAACGCCGCACCAGGCGAAAACGGGCGACCACGCGGCCGATGGCGGCCGAGTCGATCCGTGCCGGATGCCGGCCCGAGTCGCGACGACATCGCACGTCGGTTGCATCGCCCGCCGCCCTCGCTCCCGTGCCGACTCGACAGCCGCCGGGCTTCAGTCGAGCGGCGTCTCGACAAACGCCGGCAGCGCTTCCGCCCGCGCCGAATGTGCGGCGAGCGCCGGATAACGGGCCGGATCGATCCGCGCGAGCGCCGGGTACTCGGCGCTCGTGAATTGCGTGAAGCGCCACGCGACGGCGACGGTCACGTCGGACTGCAGCAGGCGCGCGCCGCCGAGCCAGCCATTCGCGGCCGCGACGAGCGGCTCGAGCTTGTCATATGCGGCCTCGATCTGGCCCAGCACCCGCTCGAGCCATGGCGCGTGCAGCTTCTCGGCCGGCCGCAACGCGTGCTCGTACACCACCTGCACGGTCTTCTCCGCCGCCGCCAGCGCGAATCCGACCGGCACGAGCGTGCGCAGCCGCGCGTCGGCGGCGTCGGGCAGCAGACGCCGCTCAGGCGCGACGCGATGGTCGAGATAGTCGACGATCAGCGACGAATCGATCAGCGTCGCACCGTCGTCGGTCACGAGCGTCGGCGCCTTCACGACCGGGTTGAATGTCTGGAACTGGTCGAACTGACGGAACACCGAGATCGACTCGTGTTCGAACGGCAGGTCGAGCAGCTTCGCCGAAATGGCGGCACGGCGCACGAACGGGGAATCCAGCATGCCGATCAGCTTCATCGCGAACGCTCCACTTGAGGGAATGGAATCGACGACTGTAGCAGCGCCATATGTCGCCGCCTAGGGCCGGTCACGTTTCCGACACCCGCTGCGCGGCCAGAGTGACCATAATGCAGATTCACGCCCCCTCCGCCCAAGGTTCGCCATGTGGTATGCCGTCGTCGAGCAGCAGCGGGAATGGATGCGCGCCTGGCGCGCGGCGACGTGCCACGCGTTCGACGTGTGGCCAGCCGCGACGCTGGCGCACGCCGCGTCATCGTGCTACGACGACCTGTTCGAGCCGCTCCTCGGGCCCGCCGCCGGGCCGCCGCGCTTCGAGATTCGGCGCGCGGCGGTCGACGAGCGGATCGTCGCGCGCACGCCGTTCTGCCAGTTGCGACGCTTCGCGCGCGACGACACGCGACGCACGGTGCTGCTGTGCGCGCCGCTCGCCGGACATGCGGCCGTGATGATGCGGGAAACCGTCGAGGCGCTGCTCGCGGACGGCGACGTCTGCGTGACCGACTGGGTCAATGCGCGCGACGTGCCGCTCGCCGCGGGTCGCTTCGGACTCGACGAATACGTGGCGACGCTCGACGGCTTCGTCGACGCGCTCGCCCGCGACGCGCGGCCGCTGCACGTCGTCGCCGTGTGCCAGGCCACCGTTCCCGCGCTCGGCGCACTCGCGCTGCGCGCCGCGCGCGGCCTCGCACCGCCTGCGAGCGTCACGCTGATCGGCGGGCCGCTCGACGCGCGCGTCAACCCGACCACGCTCGGCACCACCGCCGCGTCCCGATCGCTCGCGTGGTGTCGCCGCCACCTGATCGACATCGTGCCGCCGCGCTTCGCCGGCCGTGGCCGGCACGTGTTCCCGACCTATCTTCAGCAAGGCGAGATCGCGCTGCTGTATCCGCAACGCTTTCTGACGCTGATCGAGGACTACGCGCGCGCGGCGTCGCATTTCGACCTGACGGCGCTGGCGGACGCGCGGCGTGCGCTGCGCGAATATACGGCGCTGCTCGACATGCCGGCCGAGTATTTCCTGGATACCGTCGATATCGTGTTTCAGCGAATGTGCCTCGCGAACGGCACGTGGGACGTCGGCGGACAGCGCGTCGAGCCGGCCGCGCTGCGCGGCGTCGCGCTGCTGACGGTCGAAGGCGGTTGCGACGCCGTCACGGGCACCGGCCAGACGCATGCGGCGCTCGCCATGTGCCGCGGCCTCAAGGCCGGCGAGCGCCAGCGCCTCGATGTCGACGACTGCGATCATTACGGGTTGTTCACGGGCGCGCGCTGGCGCAGCGAAGTCCATCCGGCGCTGCAGCGCGTATTCGCGCAGGCCGAAGCCGGACGCCCGGGATCGCGCCGACGCCGTATCAGACGGACGTGACGCCGTCGTCCGGCGCACGGGCCGCGTCGAGGAGCGCACGCACCTCGTCGTCCCCGGTCTGGTCGAAACGCGCGTAGAACTGGCTGATCCCGAAGAACGACAGCGGCTGCAGCACCGTCACGAACGCGTCGGCCAAATCGTCGAACGCACGCCCGGCACCATCCGGTGCGACGGGTACGGCGGCCACGATGCGCGCGGGATGGCGCTCGCGCAGTGCCTGCAGCGCGACGCGCATCGACGCGCCGGTCGCGACGCCGTCGTCGACGATGATCGCGATACGGCCGTCGACCGGCAGCGGCGGCCGGGCGCCGCGATACAGCGCTTCGCGGCGCTGCAGTTCGGCCGTCTCGCGCGCGATCACGTCGGCCAGTTGCGCATCGGTCACGCCCATCGCGCGGATCGCCGAATGCTGCAGGTGGATCGCTCCGCCGGTCGCGATCGCACCGATCGCGAATTCCGGATCGGACGGCATGCCGAGCTTGCGCACCACCAGCACGTCGAGCGGCGCGCGCAGCGCCTGCGCGACCGGGAATGCGACCGGCACGCCTCCACGCGGCAGCGCGAGCACGACGACGTCGCGACGCCCCGCAAAATCCTGCAGCGCGTGCGCAAGCCGGCGACCCGCGTCGGCGCGATCGACAAAACATTCGGTCACGATCGGCTCCCTGCCGTTGCGCCGGATGCGCGACACCCGCACCGGCCCCTGTTCAACGAGCATGGTTCATCGGACGCGCCGATGCAAGCGGGGTCATACCGGCGCACGCGGCATGCGGATCGTGGCGGAAAAGGATGGTGGCGCTCGCCCGGGCGGACCGCCCGTCAGGCGCTCAGAGCCCGCCGGCCTGCCGGTACAGCCGCCAGAACGACTGCGCGTACGACTGCGCGAGTTCCGGTGCGCGCTGGAACACGTTCACCGTTTCCGCGTGCGCGGGCGCGCCGTCGGACAGCGTCGTCAGCGCGACGCTGTCGTCGACGATCACGAAGCGCGGCGCGGGATCGCCATGCCGCGAATCGATCGCGACGTCGATGCCGGCCGATTTCAGATAACCCGCGCCGCTGTATTTGCCCGCACGCGACGAACGCACCAGCACGACGCGCACTTCGATGCCGCGCGAACGCGCGTCACGCAGCGCCGCCGCGACCGCGGGCGGCACGTACGCGTAGCCGGCCAGCAGCACGCGGCGCTGCGCCTGACCGATCAGGTCGACGGTCGCGTCGGCCGCCGCATTGTCATACGAAAAGTACGTGCCGACCGATGCGGCATCGGACGGAATCGGGCTGGCGTGGGCGGTCGCCGCGCAGCAAAGCACGGCGAGGAGGAAGGCGGCGGATCTCATGGCGGGCGCCATTGTAGCGACGCCAATTCGCGTGGCAAGCGCCTGCTGCGACGCTGCTGCGCCGGCGCAACACCCGGTGCGCAACGCGCGCCTGGCGGGCCGGTTCCGGAATCGATGTTGCCGGGATTTCCGAGCGTTTCCGGGCCGCTCGCGGGCCGCCCGTCAGGCAGCCGCGACGCGTGCGAGCCAGCTCGCGATCCCGTCGACGGAACGAAAATCCGCGACGCTGCGTGCCGGCAGCGCCGGATACGCGCCGCCCACCATCTCGGTCAGGGCGCGGCCCGGGCCGAGCTCGAGAAACGCGGTCGCGCCGGCCTCGACGCATGCGGCCAGGCAGGCCGCCCACTCGACCGGCTCCGCGATCTGCCGTGCGAGCTTGTCGAGCGCCGTGCCGACATCGAGCACCGACGCGCCGTCGATCCCCGAAAACAGCCGCGTACCGGGCAACGGCCGGCGCACGTTCACGGCAGCCAGCGACGCGCGGAACGCGGGCACCGCCGTCGCGAGCCGGCGCGTGTGCGACGCGATCCGCACGCACACGGGCGCGACGCGCAGCGCACCGTCGCGTGCCGCGTCGTCGGCCACTGCGGCGACGTCGGCCTGCCGTCCGGCCACCACGAATGCTTCGCCCGGATTGGCGATCGCGATCGCCGCATCGCGGCCGTCGCACAGTTGCGCGAGCTGCGCGCGCGTCAGCCCGCGCACGAACGCCATCCGTTCGTCGCCGCCGCTCGCGGCGTCCATTGCGCGCGCGCGCGCGTCGGCCAGATCCAGCGCGTCGTGCGGATCGATCATCCCCGCGACGCTCCACGACGCGACTTCGCCGACGCTATACCCGGCGACGCAGCGCCGGCGCGGCCACACCGCTTCGAGCAGCGCGGCCGCCGCGAGCGCCTGCACCGTGCAAAGGATCTGCGCGGCGCGGTTCTCGCGCAGCGCGTCCGGTTCGGCGTGCCGCACCCAGTCGCGCGGATCGTCGCCAAGGAGCCGGCCGGCATGCTCGAACAGCGCATCAGCCTGTGGCGCGGCACCGGTCAACTCGAACATGTCCGCCCGCTGCGCGCCTTGCCCCGAACACAGGATCGCCAGCGTCATCGCCCCACCCCGGCCGCTTCGAGTGCGTCGACGAACACGCTCATCGCCAGCAGATCGGCCGCGCCGCCCGGGCTCAGCCGGCGAGCGACGAACGCATGGTGTGCGGCGGTCGCGCGCAATCGCCAGTCGCGAGCGCGTATGCCGCCGCGGGCGACGAATGCGCGCGCCGTGGCCCGCGCGAAATCGAGGCCGGCCTGCCCGCCCCGGTGCAGCAGATTCGTATCGTCGAGCGCGGCGATCAGCGCGAAGCATGCGTCGACGCGCGCGGCCTCCGGATCGTCCGGCACGCGGCGCTGCGCGCGGCGCAGTGCCGGCAAACCGACGCCGTACACGGTCGCGAACCCGTCGGCCGCCTCGCGACGCGCGCCGCCGACGCCGTAGCGGCGGCTCGCGCGCTCGCCGTGGCTGTCGGGCAGCCGCGGGCCGCCGAGGATCTCGGCGCCCCACCGCCGCGCGACGAACGCGCCGAGCGTCATCGTGCGTGCCGCCGAGCCGGGCACCGCGCGGCGGCCGGCGGCCGCGCACAGCAGCCCGAGCCCGAAGATCGCGCCGCGATGCGTGTTGACGCCGCCGGTCGCGGCGAGCATCGCGTGTTCCGCGCGCAGCCCGATCTTGCGCAGCACGGCCATGCCCGCGTCGCGTGCGCCGGCGTCGGCGAGCTCCGCGAAGTACGGCCGCAGCACGGCCGCGCTGCGCGCGAACGTCGCGGCGTCCATGTCCGCATGGCTGCCGGTGTCGATGTGACTGACGAGGCCCGGTTTCGGATATGTCTCGATTTCGAGCACGAGGCTGCGCTCGGCGAGTTCGGCGATGCGCTCGGCGTCGGACGGCGCCGCCGCGCGGCAGGCGGCCCATGCACTCATCGCGTGCCTCCCGTGAATGCGTCGGCAGACATCAATTCGACCGCCACCGCCGTCTTGACCGCGACTTCAGGCAGCCGCGCATGCAATTCGCGCCAGTTCACGCCCGCGCCGTCATCGCGCAGCAGTTCGCCGTCGATGCGCATCGGCGCGCGCGCGTCGAGTGCCGCCAGGCCGTCGAGCAGCGCGGCAAGCGATGCGGCGTCCGGCAGCGGGAACACGATGTCGAGATCGGAGGACGCGCTCAGATAGCACTCGCCCGTCAGCGCCTGCCACGCGAGACTGCCGAACACGCGACCCTGCGCGCCGCAGCGCGTGCCGAGCGCGTCCAGCTCGCGCAGCGTCGCGTGCCAGGCGTCGGGCGCGGCGACCAGCACGTCGGCCAGCGTGGGCAGCGGGCCGACCGACTCGACCGCGTCGGCGGCGACGTTCAGGGCGATGCGCCGCTTGCCCGCGGAAGGCGGCAGCGGCACGCCGAGCGGCACGCGCCGCGCATCGGCCTCGTCGGGCGACGCGCGGCGCACGATCAACGGCCAGCCGCGCGCGGCCCACGCCTGCACGAGCGGATCGGCCTCCAGCGCGGGATCGCGCGCGCATGCGCCGCCCCACCCGGCCGCCGTCAGCGTGACGAGCGTGTGGCGGCGCAGCGGCGTGTCAGCGTGCGGCACGCGCGAGTGCCTCGACCCGCCGCGCGACGTCGGCCGCGACCGGCCGGCCGCGCGCAGCACGACCATCGGTGCGGTCGGTCGGCTTGCCGAGCCATTCGCCGACCTGCGCGTCGAGCGCACGGGCCGGATCGAGCACGGCGTCGACGGCGCCCATCTTCACGAGATTGTCGAGTCCCGGCGCGAACACCGGCGTCGAGCGCGCCATCTCCTTCAGCACGTCGATCGGCAGCTTCGTCACGCGCGACATCGACGGCAGGTCCATCACCTCGGGCTCGGCGCCCGGCACCGCGAGCAGCGTGCGCGTCGCGAGCGCGGTCGCGATGAACGCGCCCGCGGCCGTATGGCCGTATAGCAGCCCGATCGTCCGGTGCCCGGCGAGCTCCGCATGCATCAGGCATTTCGCGAGATGCGACAGCCCTTCGTTCAGGCCGAGCAGTTCGTCGCGCTTGCTCATCCGCTGGCTGTCGCTGTCGACGAGCACGAGAAGCGGCGTGCCGCCGCCGCGCTCGATCGTGTCGAGCACGTGCGACGCGAGCGTGAGGGCTTCGTCGATGCCGAACGGCAGGCGGTCGGCGACGCCGATCACGTCGACGCGCGTGCCGGTCAGTTCAGCGTGGCCCGTCAGCAGGCCGCCGTTTCGCCCGATCGAATGGCCCTTGGGAAACAGCGAGTTCAGAACTTCATCGAGCGTCATGCTGCGGCTCCTGTAACTGGTCGGCGAGCTTCGCGAATGCGTCGTCGGACATGCCGGGAATCGCTTCCGGCTCGCTCGCGCCGAGCGCGCGCCACACGTCGAGCGCATCCTTGCACGTGCCGAACCGCGCGACGCGCGCTTCGAGCCGCGCCTGCTCCGCGCGCAGCATCGCCGCGTCGAATGCCGGCGCACGGCCGATCAGGTCGAGCGCGGCCGCGCGAAACGCATCGGGCGTATCGGCCACGTAGCGATCCGCGCCGCCGATCAGCCGACGGTGCTTGCCGCCCATCGTGCGCCAGATCAGCGCGCGCTCCTTCGCGTCGAACTCCTCGACGCCGCGGTTGGTCTCGATCACCTCGGGCCCCGACACGCTGATGCGCCCCTGCTCGGACACCGCGAGCGCCGAGCAGCACGCGGCGAGCAGCCCGCCGCCGCCATAGCAGCCCGCGCGCCCGCCGATCAGCCCGATCACCGGCACGCCGGCCGCGCGCGCCTCGACGAGCGCACGCATGATCTCGGCGATCGCGAGCTCGCCCGCGTTCGCTTCCTGCAGCCGCACGCCGCCGGTGTCGAACAGGATCAGCACCGGCGTGCCGCGTTCGCGCGCCGCACGCAGCAGCCCCGTGAGCTTCGCGCCGTGCACCTCGCCGAACGCGCCGCCCATGAAGCGGCCTTCCTGCGCGGCGACGAACACCGCCTTGCCGTCGAGCCGGCCGTGGCCGACCACCATCCCGTCGTCGAACTGCTGCGGCAGGTCGAACAGCGGCAGGTGCGGGCTCGTCACGCGCTCGCCCGGCCCGAGAAACTCCGTGAAGCTGCCCGCGTCGAGCAGCCCGTCGACGCGCTGGCGCGCCGACGCCTCGTACCAGCTCGCGGCGTTCGCGACGAACGCCGGGGCGTCGTGGATCGCGTCCGTCATCATGCCTCCCCCTCGATCGCGCGCACGGCCTGCGCGAGCCGCAGCGACACCATGTCGGGCCGCGCGCCGCCGTCGTTGATCGACAGCTTCAGGCCGCCCGGCGCGCGCCGTTCGACGAAGTCCGACACGACCGCCTGCCACACCGCGCCGAAACCGACCGCCGCGGTGCGGATGTCGATCTCGCATTCGTTGCCCGGCAGCACGCGCTCGACGAGCACTTCGAGATTGCCGGACGCGACCACGCCGACAAGCGCCGTGGCCCGTTCGCCCCGCGCACGCCCGCGCGCGGTGAAGCGATAGTTCAACTGTTCCATGCCCTCTTCCTCACCAGTTGCGGAACCGGGCCGGCGGCGCATACAGGCCGCCCGACCAGTGCACGAGATCCTTGATCGAGCGCGCGGCGAGCCAGCGGCGGTCGGCGTCGAGCGGATCGATGCCGAGATCCTCCGGGCGGCGGATCACGCCGCGCTCGCGCAGCCGCTCGACCATCCTGCGGTCGCGGCCCCGGCCGACTTCCGTATAGCCGGCCACGCCGCGGATCGCGTGCTCGCGTTCGTCCTTGTCGCGGCACATCAGCAGGTTCGCGATCCCTTCCTCGGTGACGATGTGCGTGACGTCGTCGCCGTAGACCATGATCGGCGCGAGGTCGAGCTGCAGCTTGTCGGCGAGCTTCAGCGCATCGAGCTTCTCGACGAACATCGGCACGTTCTTGTCACCGAAGGTCTCGCCGATCTGCACGACCAGCTTGCGGCCGCGCCTGAGCGCCGCCGGCGTGTCCGGGTCGGCTTCCGCGCCGGCCTTCAGCCACGGCTCGCTCGGGTGACGCCGGCCGCGCGCGTCGCTGCCCATGTTCGGCGCGCCGCCGAAACCGGCGATGCGCTCGGCGGTGACCGTCGACGAATGGCCGGACAGGTCGATCTGCAGCGTCGAGCCGATGAACATGTCGCACGCGTAAAGGCCGGCGGTCTGACAGAACGCGCGGTTCGAGCGCAGCGACCCGTCGGGGCCCGTGAACCACACGTCGGAGCGCGCGCGGATGTAGTCGTCCATTCCGACTTCGGAGCCGAAGCAGTGGATCTGCTCGACCCAGCCCGATTCGATCGCGGGAATCAGCGTCGGGTGCGGATTGAGCGCCCAGTGCGTGCAGACCTTGCCCTTCAGCCCGAGCTTCGCGCCGTAGGTCGGCAGCAGCAGCTCGATCGCGGCCGTGTTGAAGCCGATCCCGTGATTCAGGCGCTTGATTCCGTACGGTTCGTAGATGCCCTTGATCGCGAGCATCGCGGTCAGGATCTGGGTCTCGGTGATCGCGGCCGGGTCGCGCGTGAACAACGGCTCCACGTAGAACGGCCGGCCGGCCTCGACGACGAAATGCACGCGGTCGCCCGGGATGTCGACGCGCGGCACCTTGTCGACGATGCGGTCGACCTGCGCGATCACGATGCCGTCCTTGAACGCGGTGGCCTCGACGACGGTCGGCGTGTCTTCCGTGTTCGGGCCGGTATACAGATTGCCGTCGGCATCCGCGCTGACCGCCGCGATCAGCGCGACCTGCGGCGTGAGATCGATGAAGTAGCGCGCGAACAGCTCGAGATACGTGTGCACCGCGCCGAGCGCGATCTTGCCGCCGAACAGCAGCTTCGCGATCCGCTGCGACTGCGGGCCCGAATACGCGAAGTCGAGGCGCTTCGCGATCCCGCGCTCGAACACGTCGAGATGCTCCGGCAGCACGACACCCGACTGCACCATGTGCAGGTCATGGATATTCGCGCTGTCGACGTCGGCGAGCGCCGTCGCGAGCAGGTCGGCCTGCTTCTGGTTGTCGCCTTCGAGGCACACGCGATCGCCGGGCCGCAGCACCGCTTCGAGCAACGCGACGGTGTCGCGCGCATCGACCCGCTTGCCGCGCGCGAAGGCCGCGCCGGCCACGAGGCGTGCATCGCGCGCCTGCCGCGCGTGATTCCATCCCGTCATGAACTGTTCTCCCGCTTCGATGGTTCAGCGGCATTCTAAGCCTGGCGCCGCCGCCGATTGATGATGTTGACGAATCCGACTCAGAGGGCACCGCGATGGATGCGGGCCGCCGCGGAACTGCGCGCGCCGGCCGCATGCGACGCGCCATGCGCGGTCACGCGCCGACCAGCGCGCGCGTCGTGAAGAACAGCACCGACGGCCCGAGCAGGCAGCCGACGCCGGTATGGAACGTCGCGACCAGCGCGCCGTACGGCACGAGCCGGCGATCGGTCGCGGCGAGGCCCGCGCTCACGCCGCTCACGGTGCCGGCGAGGCCGCCGAAGATCATCGCGGAGCGCGGCGTCTTCAGGCCCATGAAGCCGGCCGCGACCGGCGTGCCGATCATCACGATGATCGCCTTCACGAGGCCCGTCGCGATGCTGAGCGCGATCACGTCTGAGCTCGCGCCGATCGCGGCGCCGGTGACGGGCCCGACGATGTAGGTGACGGCGCCCGCGCCGATGGTCGTCATGCTGACCGCATCGGTGTAGCCGAACGCGCGCGCGATGCACGCGCCGACGATGAACGGCAGCACCGTGCCGAGCAGCAGCGACACGACGCCGACGAGACCGGCCTTGCGCGCCTCGGTCGGCTGCACTTCGAATGCGGTCGCGACGATCGCGAAATCGCGCAGCATCGCGCCGCCCATCAGGCCGATGCCCGCGAACAGCGGCACGTCGGCGATTCCCTTCTCGCCCCCGGTGAACGCACCGCCGACATACGCGAGCGCAAGGCCGATCACGATCGCGATCGCGGAACCGTGCACGCGGCCGAAGGTGAGCTTGCGCGACGCGATCGACGACAGCCACATGATCAGGCCAACCAGCGCGAACGACGCGACGAGCCCGTTGTGGGCGACGGTTTTTTCGAGCATCTGCAGCATGGCGGCCTCCGTCACTGTTGTTCGAATTGCGGCACGCCCGCGAAGGCCGTGTCGTCGCGCCCCGTGCGCACGAGTACCGCGATGCAGCATGCGCAGATCGCGACCGCGCCGATGGCGGCGAGCAGCGCGACCGGCCCGCCCTTCAGCGCGGCGACCACGTTCTGGTTCGCGGCCATCGCGACGACGACGGGGATGTACATCGCGCCCCAGAAGCCGACGCCTGCCTCGGTTTCCTTCGGCAGCCAGCCGCGCCGGTGCAGCCACAGGCGCAGGCAGATCAGCAGCAGCATCGCGATACCGACGCCGCCGACGTTGGTCTTCACGCCGATCGCGGCGCCCAGCAGGTCGCCGAGGAACAGTCCGGCCAGATGGCAGAACGCCAGCAGCGCGGTTCCGTAGATGATCATGAGTCGTCTCCAGTCTCTTCGTGACGGGCGCCTGACGCGTGCGGAAGCCAGGCCCGCACGCCGATCCCGGGCGCGGACGGTCTGTCTCCCGCGGCGGTGCGCCGCGGCCCGGCGGCTCGTCGTGCGAGCGCGTTCTCGGGCGGTCGATGGGATGATGCGGTTTCGGGCCGGACGCCGGATGGCTTAGACTGACCGATGCAGCCGACGGCACGACACGGGCAACGCGTCCGGTGCGCCCCGTTTGCATGGGCCGCACCGGGGCGTGATCCGATACTAGCGCCGCATGATCCGGGCATTTATGAAGTTGTCGAAACCGATTCAGTGGATTTAGCAATGCGTCCATTACCGCCCGAGCTGCTGCGCAGCTTCGTCGCCGTCGCCCAGTCCGGCAGTTTCACCGCCGCGTCCGAGCGCGTGAGCCTGTCGCAGTCGACCGTCAGCCAGCACATCCGCCGCCTCGAGGAACTGCTCGACCGGCCGCTGTTCGAGCGCGACACGCGCAACGTGCACCTGTCGCAGCACGGCGACGCGCTGTTCCGCTACGCGGTGCGCATCCTCGAACTGATGGACGAGGCCGTCACGTCGGTGTGCGGCCCGCCGCTGTCGGGCAAGGTGCGGCTCGCGATGTCGGAGGATTTCGCGTCCGCGCACCTGACGGCCGCGCTCGCGAGCTTCGTGCAGCGCAATCCGGAAGTCGAACTCGCGATCTCGACGGGGTTGTCGGGCGACCTGTTCGACGCGCTCGATGAAGGCCGCCACGATCTGGTGTTCGCGAAGCGCGTCGCGGGCAGCCGGCGCGGCCGCGTGATCCGTAGCGAACCGCTGTACTGGTGCACCGGCCCCGATTCGCGGATCACCGGCCACGAGGCCGTGCTGCCGCTCGCGATGCATCCGGAGCCGAGCGTATCGCGCCGCCGCGTGCTCGAGTCGCTCGAGGCGGTCGGCCGCCCGTACCGGATCGCCGTCGTGAGCAGCAGCATCGCGGTGCTGCGCGCGGCCGCGAGCGCGGGGCTCGGCGTCAGCGCGTTCGCGGGCTACGTGATTCCGGCCGGGCTCGCGCGGCTCGACGCGGGGCTCCCCGAACTCGGCGAACTCGAATACGTGATCGACCGGCCGGCGGCCGCCTCGCGCTCGACGCTCGCGCTCGAGGCGACGCTGATCGCGGCGGCGGCCGAGCTGTAGCGATCGCCTTCGCCGTGACGCCGACGCCGCCGCGCCGCGGCGTGAGCGCGCAACTGACAATCTTGCCCGGAACGAGTCAGCGTCCGCGCAGCACCCGCTCGCGACAATGGGACCCATCGGAACGCACGGCAATGTGCCGCGCAGCCGCCATCCCGTCCCCTTGATCGGAGCACACCATGAACGTCTTGCGATTCGCCGTCGCGACCGCCGCAGCCGCGCTGCTGTCCCCCGCCTTTGCGCAATCCGATGCCGCTGCCCCCGCGCAGGGCCTGACGCGCGCGGAAGTCGTCGCGCAGCTGAAGCAGGCGTACCTCGACGGCGAACTGCCGACCAACGACGGCAACTATCCGCCGAATGCCGCGACGCGCGCGCGCAATCGCGAACTGGTGCAGGCCGCGCAGCCCGCGTGGCTCGCGCAGACGCCGCGGGCACCGCAAACGGCCGTCCAGCAATAGCCGTTCACGGCGCGACCGGAACGCCGCGCGGCGCCGCGCTCAGGGCAGGAAGCTGCGGCGCCGCGCGTCGATCAGCTCGACGAGCAGCCGGTCGCGCTCGGCCGCCAGTTCCTGCATCGAACGCTCGCCCTGGATCGCGCGCAGTTCGTCGTTCAGCTTGCGATCGACGGCCGGATCGAACGACGGCGTGCCGAGGTCGTCCCACCACGTCGTGATCGGCCCGGACAGATGTTCGAGGAAGTGCGCGATCCCGCCCGCGCCGCCGCCGAGGTGATAGGTCAGGCACTGCCCCATCAGCCCCCACCGCAAGCCCGGCCCCCATGCGACCGCCTTGTCCGCATCGGCGACGCTCACCACGCCTTCGCCGACGAGGTGATACACCTCGCGAAACAGCGCGGCCGCGAGCCGGTTCGCGACGTGGCCGGTCATTTCCTTGTTGAGCACGATCGTCTGCTTGCCGAGCGCGTCGTAGAAATCCTTCACGCGCGCGATCACGTTCCGGTCGGTCGCGTCGCCGCCGACCAGCTCGACGAGCGGAATCAGGTGCGGCGGGTTGAACGGATGCGCGATCAGGCAGCGTTCCGGGTGCTTGTCGCACGCGGTCTGGATCTCGGACATCTTCAGGCCCGACGAACTCGACGCGATCGGCACGCGCGCGGGCACCACGTCGTCCATCTGCCGGTACAGCGCGCGCTTCAGGTCGAGCCGCTCGGGGCCGTTTTCCTGCACGAAATCGACGCCGTCGAGCGCGCGCACGAGATCCGCATCGAACGACAGCCGCGCGGAAAGTTCGGCGGCCCGGTCACCGAGGAATGCGGCGAGCGCGTCGCGCAGACGCGCGTCGGCCTGCGGTGCGGGATCGGTCGCAACGACGTCGAAGCCCTTCGACAGATAGAAAGCCGCCCAGCTCGCGCCGATCACGCCGGCCCCGACGATCGCGATGCGTTGAATGTCCATGTCCGTCCCGTCTCCGTGGTCTGTGGAAAGCGCGACGATTGTCGCATCGATTCACGTCACGACGCGTCGATGCCGGTTGCACCTCCCCTCTTGAAAACCGCCGCGGCGGCCTCTAATTACCGGTTGCCAGGCGGTGCCCGTCACACGCACCGCCCCCGTTTCGACTCGGCGGAAAACCGCGCATCGCACTCGCCATCGGCGTCGCGTCGGCGCGTCTTTCGCGTTTCCTGTTCCGGAGGACCTTCATGAGCGGTATCCATCACGGCCACGACCTGTTCGATGAATTCGCCCGCGTGCAGCGGCAGATGGCGAGCCTGTTCGGTGAGCTTCCGACCGGCATCCGCGCGGTGCGGCCGAGCGCGTTTCCCGCGCTGAACGTCGGCGCGACCGACGACGCGATCGAGATCGTCGCGTTCGCCCCCGGCATGGCCGCGGCCGATTTCGACGTCTCGATCGACAAGGACCTGCTGACGATCAGCGGCGAGCGCAAGCCCGTGCCGCAAGACGCCGGCGACGACGTGTGCACCTATGCGCAGGAGCGCTTTCACGGCGCGTTCCGCCGGGTGGTCGAGCTGCCGCAGAACGCGGACGCGGACAACGTCAGCGCCCGCTACGAAAACGGCTGCCTGCTGATTCGCGTCGGCCGGCGCGAGGCATCGAAGCCACGTGCGATCAACGTTCAGTAACCTTCAGGAGAACGACATGAATATGAGCCAGACCCTGACCGAACGCCAGGCCGGCGCCGTCCACGCGCCCGCCGCCGAGGCCGCACGCCGGCCCGCGATCGCGCCGGCCGTCGACATCGTCGAAGACCAACGGCGCGTCACGCTGCGCGCCGACCTGCCGGGCGTGCCGCGCGAGAATCTCGACGTGAAGGTGCACGACAACACGCTGACGATCGAAGCCGACACGCGCATCGACACGCCGGCCGACCTGCGCGTGCGGCATGCCGAAGTCCGCGCGCCGCGCTACGCGCGCACGTTCGTGCTGAGCCCCGATCTCGACACGTCGCGTATCGATGCGAGCCTGCGCGACGGCGTGCTCACGTTGACGATTCCGCGTCGCGAGGAAACACGCCCGCGCCGCATCGACGTGACGGCCGGCAACGCGTAAGCGCTGCCGCGTGACGATCGCGCGACGCGCATGACAAAGCCCCGCCGGGCATGACACCCGGCGGGGCTTTGTTTCATCGTGCGGCGCGGTGCACGCCCGCCGTCACGCTCAATCGAAATCGAACAGGTCGAACACCGATTTCTTGCGGCGCTGGCCGTCGTGGCGATAGCGGTCGTCGTGCGAGCGGCTGTCGCGCCCCCAGCCGTCGTCACGCCCGCGCGGCGCCTGCGCATCGTGCCGCACGGGCGGCTCGTCGCGGCGCGGCGGCGCATCGCCGGTTTCGCGTGCGATCAGCTTGTCGAGCTCGCCGCGATCGAGCCACACGCCGCGGCACGTCGGACAGTAATCGATCTCGATCGACTGGCGCTCGGCCATCAGCAGGTCGGGCGTCTTGCAGACCGGACATTTCATCGCGCTTCTCCTTTCGTTGAGCATTCCGAACCAATGGCGGGCCCTCGCCCGCCCGCTTTCTCAGTGACCTTCGACCCGCGCCGCGCGCTTCGCCTTCGCACGCCGCGCCAGCATGTTCATGCCTTCGACGAACGCCGAGAACGCCATCGCCGCGTAGATATAGCCCTTCGGCACGTGCGAACCGAAGCCTTCCGCGATCAGCGTCATGCCGATCACGACGAGGAACGACAGCGCGAGCATCACGATCGTCGGGTTGCGGTCGATGAAGCGTGCGAGCGGCTGTGCGGCGAACAGCATCACGCTCACCGCGACGATCACCGCGACGAACATGATCGGGACGTGCTCGGTCATGCCGATCGCGGTCACGATGCTGTCGATCGAGAACACGATGTCGAGCATCACGATCTGGCCGATCGCGGCCCATACCGTCAGGCCGGCCGCGCCGCCGGACGCACCCGCGCCGTCGCCGTCGTGCGACACGTGGTGATGGATCTCGGTGGTCGCCTTCCATACGAGGAACAGGCCGCCCGACAGCAGGATCATGTCGCGCCACGAGAACGCGTGATCGAACAGCGTGAATACGGGCTCGGTGAGACTCGCGATCCACGCGACGCTGCCGAGCAACGCGAGGCGCATCACGAGCGCGAGCGCGATGCCCAGGCGCTGCGTGCGGGCGCGCTGCGCTTCGGGCAGCTTGTTGCTGAGGATCGAGATGAAGATCAGGTTGTCGATGCCGAGCACGACTTCCATCACGACGAGCGTCAGGAGCGCGGCCCAGACGGCGGGGTCGGCGGCAAGCGTCAGCAGGTAATCCATGAAAAGGGCCGATTCGAATGTGGAAAGCCCGATGATAGGCCACCCCACGACTTCGAAAAAATCAGAGAGAATCTGATCTTTGGTTCGGTTTTTCCGAAATATCGATCCGATGCTGAATTTTCGCCATCTGTACTATTTCTGGGTCGTCGTGAAGGAAGGTGGTTTCGCGCGCGCCGCGGAGCGGCTCGACATGGCCGTGCAGACGATCAGCGCGCAGGTCCGCGAACTGGAAAAGGCGCTCGGCCACCAGCTGCTGCGCCCGGTCGGGCGCGGCGTCGCGATGACCGATGCGGGCCAGGCCGCGTATGCGCGCGCCGAGGTCATCTTCGAGATGGGCCGGTTGATTCCCGACGAGGTGCGCGCGGCGGCCAGCCAGCCGACCGTGCGGCTCGCGATCGGCCTGGCCGACGGGATCTCGAAGCTCGCCGCGCATGCGATCCTCGCGCCGGTGCTCGACACGCCCACGCTGCGGCTGCTGTGCCACGAGGGCGAGCACGACGCGCTGCTCGCGGAACTGGCGCTGCATCACCTCGACCTCGTGCTGGCCGGCCAGGGCGCGCCGTCGGGGTCGAATCTGCGCGTGACGAGCGAGCGGCTCGTCGCGTCGCCGGTCGACTGGTACGGGCCCGCGGCGCTCGTCACGACGGCCGCGCGGCAGCGCTTTCCGGAGTGCCTCGCCGAGTTGCCGGTGCTGCTGCCGACCGCCCACTCGGCGCTGCGCGCACGCCTCGACCTGTGGCTGGAACGGGAACGGATCGTGCCGCGCGTGGCCGGGGAATTCGAGGACAGCGCGCTGATGGCCGTGTTCGCGGCGCGGGGCCTCGGCGTGTTTCCGCTCAGCGAACTCGGCGCGAACGACGCATCGCTGCTGCGTGGGCTGCGCCGGCTCGGCCGGGCGGGCGACGTGACCGAGGAAATCCACGCGATCCGCTCGCGGCGCGGCGAACACCACCCGCTGGCATCGCGACTGCTCGCCGCCGCGCGGCCTGCGCCGGCCGCCTGAAGCGAGCGCGACATCAAACGAAACTATAATGACGCCCCGGCCATACGAGATTGCCACGCGCATCGCACCGGCCCCGCCGCTGCGCCCGCAGCCTCGCGCGGCATCTCGCCGAGCCTTTTGAAAGACGCCATGCACAACCGATTTCGCCTGTTTTCCGTTTCGTGCGCGCTCGCGGCCGCGACCGTGCTGGCGGCGTGCTCGTCGCCGCCCAAGCCGATTTACCAGCAGGAGCAGTTCGACGCGACGAGCAGCCCGTATGCGCACACGTTCCGCTCGAAATCCGACGCGGCCTGCGAGGCCGCGCGGCGCGCGCTGCTGAGCCAGGGCTACGTGGTGTCGTCGTCGCGCAACGATGCGGTCGACGGCAGCAAGAATTTCCAGCCGAGCAACGACATGCACGTCGTGATCGAGTTTCACGTCGTGTGCGCGGACGCGAATGCCGACGGCTCGTCGAGCATCGCGTACGTGAACGCGGTGCAGGACCGCTACACGCTGAAGAAGTCGAATACGTCGGCGAGCGTCGGGCTCAGTGTGTTCGGCTCGCTGTCGCTGCCGATCGGGTCGAGCGACGACGCGCTCGTGAAGACCGCGAGCGAGACGATTCCCGCCGGCGTGTTCTACGAGCGCTTCTTCAATCTCGTCGAGCATTTCCTGAAGATCGATCCGGCCCGCCGCGATCGCGCGACCGTGAAGGCGGCCGAGAAGGAACCCGTCACGCCGCTGCCCGAACCCGCGCCGACGCCGCAGGGCGAGCCGATGAAGATGACGACGCCGGTCGTGCCGACACCGCCCGCCGCACCGGTGCCGCTGTCGGGGCCGGGCGTCGCGCCGGCTTCGGGCGCGTCGGCCGTGCCTGCTGCGCCTGCCGCGGCATCGGCCGTGGTCGCGCCGGGGGCGATGCGGGGTGGCGTGCCGGCATCGGCTGCGGCACCTGCGGCGGCTTCGGCCGCAGTCCCGCCTTCCTCCTCGGCATCTGCTTCGGCGCCTGCGTCGGCGGCCGTGCCTGCTTCGACACCTGCCGCCGTCATGCGGGCCGCACCCACATCGGCATCGGCCGTGCCCGCGCCGGCAGCCTCCGCACCTGCCTCCGCGAACGCTGCTCCGGCATCGGCGGACAAGACGCCCGCGCCCGCTGCCGCCGATCCCGTCGCGTCGTCCGCACCGACCGGTGCCAGCGCGCCGTCCGCGAACTGATCGCGAGACCATCTCTCCGCGTCGTGCGCCCGTCGCGCGCGGCGCGCCATGTGCCCCCTTCCCCGACGCCTCACTTGATCGCCGCACGCCCGAAGGCCGGTTGCGCATGCGCGCCGTGACGCGACCGGCGATCGAGCGCAGCCCGTCGCGACGAACCACTCGAATCCCGACTCCCGCCGACGCCCGCGATCATTCCCGCCGCGCGATCACGCCGTCGTTACGTCTTCACCCCCGCAGCGCCGCCCGGCCGCGCCGCGACACGCGCGCTGGCGCGTTACCGCAACGTCGCGTTCAGCGCCTGCAACTGCTCGACCGTCGCCGTCACGCCGCCGCATACGATCACCGCGATTTCCGACGCCGAAGCAAGCGCCGGCACCGACTGTTCGAGCGCGGCCAGCGCGGCGCCGCACGCCGGCTCGACGACGATCCGGTGCTCGTCCACGAACCGCAGTGCCGCAGCCACCGCCTGCGCATCCGACACGACGACCGGATGGATCGCATGCCGCTTCGCCCACTCGACCGCCGCGTCGCACGGCCGCTTCGCGCCGAGCGACGTCGCGATGCTCGTGATCGCCGGCAATTCGACCGCACGCCCCTGGGCGACCGAGCGCGCGTAGCTGTCCGCGCCTTCCGTCCCGACCGCGACGACCGGCACGTCGTGCCAGCCGTTGCGTGCGAGCCCCTCGAGGACGCCGCACAGCATCCCGCCGCCGCCGACCGCGAGCACGACCGCGTCGGGTTTCGGGCCGGCCGCCGCCATCTCGTCGATCATCGTCGCGTGCCCCTGCCACAGCACGGGGTCGTCGAACGGATGCACGAATGCGTCCTGCGCGCCGACGGCCGACAGCGCGTACGCGTTCGCCTCGGCCCAGCTCGCGCCGTGCACGACCACCTCCGCGCCCTCCGCGCGGATCAGCGCCCGCGCGCGGGCCGATGCGGTTTCCGGCACGGCGACGAGCACCGGCACGCCGAGCTCGCGACCGCAATACGCGACCGCGATGCCCGCATTGCCGCCCGACGACGACACGAACCGGCGCGCGCCGGCCGCATGCCGCGCTTCGCACACCGCGCCGATGCCGCGCAATTTGAATGAACCGGACGGCTGCAGCGCGTCGAGCTTCAATCGGATGTTCTTGCCGAGACGGCGCGACGCGATTTGCGAGCGGACATAGGGGGTCGGGATATGTAGCGGCATGGTGCGGGACACGGTCGGGACAAAGGGAACGCACGCGGCCCGCGAACAGGCCCGGCAACGTCGATCATCGTACGGCACACCCGCCATGCTTTTCCAATACCATCGGATGGTGCTTGCCATGCTTGGCAGGCATATCCGCCGAATCAACGCCGACAACGGGAGTCGAAATCGCATGCGCCAGATCGAACTGCGTCACCTGCGTTACTTCGTGGCCGTCGCGCAAGCCGGCAGCGTGATGGCCGGCGCCCGCGCGGCCGGCATCGTCCAGCCCGCGCTGTCGCGGCAGATCCGCGAGCTCGAGGATGCGATCGGCACGCCGCTGCTGATCCGCCGCACGACGGGCGTCACGCTGACGGCGGCCGGCGCGAGTTTCCTGCAGGATGCGACGGGCCTGCTCGCGACGTTGCAGGACAGCCGCGAGCGCGCGTTGCGCAGCGCATCCGGCCAGCTCGGCGAGCTGCGCCTCGGCGCGCTGCCGAACTGCCTGCCGCTGCCGGTCGTCGCGAACGTGCTGAAGGCGTTTCGCGACGCGTGTCCGGACGTGAAGTTGTCGATCGCGCCGATGCTGTCCGCCGAGCAGGCGACAGCGCTGATGCGCGGCCAGCTCGACGGCGGCATCATGGCGTGGCGCCGAGACGAAGCGCCGCATCTGTCGGGCGTGCGGCTGCTGAGCGACCGCTTCGTGCTCGCGATGCCCGCGCCGCCCGGCGGCCGCTTCCGCGCGCCGCGCACGCTCGCCGACGTCGCGCACGAGCCGTTCGTCTGGTTCGACGCGCAGCGCTCCGCCGCGCATCACCGCTTCCTGATGGCGCAGTGCGAACGGGCCGGCTTCACGCCGCGCATCGCGCAGGTGGGCAGCGACATCCCGACGCTGATCGGTCTCGTGGCGGCCGGCATGGGCTGCGCGTTCGTGCCGGAAAGCGCGTCGCCGACGTGCCCGCGCACGGTCCGGCTCGTCGCGCTCGACGAACTCGCGAGCCGCTTCGATATCGAGTTCGTATTCGACGGTGCGGCGGTGCCGGCGTCTCCCGTCGTTGCGCGGTTTCTCGAAGCGGTGCGCGACGCGGCCGGCCAAGCGGAATGATCGATCGCGGGCACGCGCGATCCGCGCGCCGGCGGTGGATTCAGTCGGCTTCGCCGTCATCGCGCACTAAACATTGGCTCGGACAAACGAAAAATCTTTCAGATCGATAACGGACGACGCGGTCACGTCGGAATTTTTAAATTGGCACCAAAAGAGGCCGTTTAACGTCATTTCGAAATGTTATGCCCCGAAATATACTGCGCCCGCATCCAACCCTCGTGCCAAAGAGAGGATGCTTTTCGCCCCGGTCACGGCCCCCTGTGACCGGGGCTTTTTTCGTCGGCGAGCCGCGCCGGCGAATCGCCGAAACAGCGCCACTCGGGCCGCACACGCATGCCGGCTCGACTCCGAATTATTGACATCGAATCAAGATAATTTCGCTCGAGCGCGGCTTTTTCCGCAAAAGTAACGCAGGCACACTTCACCTGTCCGCAATGGCCCGGTGCCGTTGCCCCATGCTTGCAGGAGCTCATCGCGTGAACAGCACGACCTCTTCCCCTTCCCGCCCGGGCGGCAGCGCCGCGCTGCCGCTGCTGGCGCTTGCCGCCGGGGCGTTCGGCATCGGCACGACCGAGTTCTCGCCGATGGGCCTCTTGCCCGTGATTGCCGACGGCGTACACGTGTCGATTCCGCAGGCCGGCATGCTGATCAGCGCGTATGCGATCGGCGTGATGGTCGGCGCGCCGCTGATGACGCTGGTGCTCGCGCGCTGGTCGCGTCGCTCGGCGCTGATCGCGCTGATGTCGATCTTCACGATCGGCAACCTGTTGTCGGCCGTCGCGCCCGACTACACGACGCTGCTGCTCGCACGGCTCGTCACGAGCCTCAACCACGGCGCGTTCTTCGGGCTCGGCTCGGTGGTCGCGGCGAGCCTCGTGCCGCGTGAAAAGCAGGCCAGCGCGGTCGCGACGATGTTCATGGGCCTCACGATCGCGAACGTCGGCGGCGTGCCGGCCGCGACCTGGCTCGGCCAGATGATCGGCTGGCGCATGTCGTTCGCGGCGACCGCCGCGCTCGGCCTGATCGCGATCGCCGGCCTGTTCGCCGCGCTGCCGAAGGGCGAAGCCGGCAAGATGCCGAACCTGCGCGCCGAACTGTCGGTGCTCACGCGCCCCGTCGTGCTCGGCGCGCTCGGGACCACGGTGCTCGGCGCCGGCGCGATGTTCACGCTGTACACGTATGTCGCCCCGACGCTCGAACACCTGACCGGCGCGACACCCGGCTTCGTCACCGCGATGCTCGTGCTGATCGGCGTCGGCTTCTCGATCGGCAACATCGCCGGCGGCCGCCTCGCCGACCGCTCGCTCGACGGCACGCTCATCGGCTTCCTCGTGCTGCTGATCGTGACGATGGCCGCGTTCCCGCTGCTCGCCCGCACGCATGTCGGCGCGGCGGTCACGCTGCTGGTCTGGGGTGTCGCGACGTTCGCGGTGGTCCCGCCGCTGCAGATGCGCGTGATGCGTGCCGCACACGACGCGCCGGGCCTCGCCTCGGCCGTCAACATCGGCGCGTTCAATCTCGGCAACGCGGTCGGCGCGGCAGCCGGCGGCGCGGCGATCTCGGCCGGCTTCGGCTACGCGGCGGTGCCGCTCGTCGGCGGGCTGATCGCCGCGGCCGGGCTGGCACTGGTTGCGCTGCAGATGATCCAGCGCCGCCGCGCGCCGGTCGCCGCGAGTTCGTAAGCACGCGGCGATCCGTACGGGTGCCGGCCGGCACGACGGGCGACGCGACGCGTCAGTCAGTTCAGTGGTGAACCTCGCCGCGTTCGAGCGGCAGGATCAGGCGCTCGGGGATGCTGCGTCGCGACGCACGCGCGCCGACGTAGTACAGCCCGGCCGGCACGACGAGGCCGAGGATCCACGAGATGTCGGTGCCGCCGAGCGCGTCGACGAGCGCGCCCGTGTAGATGTGGGTCGACATGAACGGCAGCTGCACCAGGATGCCGACCACGTAGATCGTGATCGCCATCACGTTCCAGCGGCCGTAGCGGCCGTCCGGATCGGACAGCGCCGGCACGTCGTAGCGCGAGCGCGTGAAGCAGTAGTAGTCGACCAGGTTGATCGCGCTCCAGGGCGTGAAGAACGCGAGCAGGAACAGGATGAACGCCGTGAATTCCTTCAGGAACGAATGGCGGCCGGCGAGCGCGATCAGCGTCGACACGCAGATCATCCCGAAGATGTACACGAGACGGCTGCGTGACGACACCGCGCCCTTGCCGCGGAAACCGCTGACGATCGTCGCCATCGACATGAAGCTGCCGTACGCGTTGAGTGCCGTCACCGTCACCTTGCCGAACGCGATGGTGAAATACAGCAACGCAGCCACGGCGCCCGTCGAGCCGAGCCCGACGATATACGACACCTCATGGTGCGCGAACTGGCTGCCGGCCAGCGCGGCCGCGAACACGCCGAACACCATCGCCGCCTGCGCGCCGATCACCGAGCCGAGGCCCACCGCGAAGAACGTGGCGACCGACGACGTCGAGCGCGGCAGGTAGCGCGAATAATCGGCGACGTACGGGCCGAACGCGATCTGCCACGACGCGGACAGCGACATCGACAGCAGGAAGCTCGCGAGCGAGAAGTGCCGGTTCGCGAGCAGCGCGCCGACGTCGTGGTTCGCGAACAGCTGCGCGAACATGTAGACGAATGCGACGATGCCGACCACGCTCGCGATCCGGCCGACGAAGTGGATCGCGCGATAGCCGAACACCGTCAGCACGACGATCACGGCCGCGAACAGCAGGATGCCGGCCGCGTCGTCGACGTGCAGCAGTTGCGCGACGGCCTGCCCGGCGAGCACCGAGCCGCTGGCGGAAAAACCGATATACATCAGGCATACGAGCACGATCGGAATCATCGCGCCGTAGACGCCGAACTGCACGCGACTCGAGATCATCTGCGGCAAGCCGAGTTGCGGCCCCTGCGCGCCGTGCAACGCCATCACCGCGCCGCCGACGAGTTGGCCGAGCAACAGCGCGACCAGCGACCAGAACACGTCGCCGCCGAGCACGACCGCCAGCGCCCCCGTGACGATGGCCGTGATCTGCATGTTCGCCGACAGCCACAGCGTGAACTGGCTCAACAGGCCGCCGTGGCGTTCGGCGTCGGGAATGAAATCGATCGAGCGTACCTCGATCAGACCACCGGCTTTTCCACTGGGATTCGTTGACACGGGAAAATCTCCAAGATACTGAGGATCGCAAACGGTTTGGACGAGACGGGGAACGTGCCGAGCCGCCCTTTCGACTCGTCGGATGCGGCGCGCCGTGAATCGCCGGGACACGCGCCACGCACGGTCCGCACGCTGGCGCGCAGCCGGCACGCCCCGTGGCCGACAGTGCCAGCGGATGATCTTGTATATACAACCAGGCAGATATCGGTGATTACCCGGTGTCCGGCAGCCTTCCGGATCGGCCGGGAAAACGGAGCGCATCCGGCGATCGGAGGTGTCGGTCGACCGTATGAAAAATGCAGGGAAAACGAAAACTCAGGCGCCGGCGGGCAACGCCTGCTCGGGTGCGGCGACCATGTCGCCGGCGGGAAGGAGCGTCAGCATGCGCCGCGCGGCCTCGATGTCGCGCGCGTGCAGCCATTCGTCGTAGTCGTCGCGGCGCAGGATCACGACGCCCCGCTTCTCGTCGCCGGGCCGATGCATGCGCGCGAACAGCGGATGATCGTCGGCATTGACCGTAAGCATCGTCATGCCGATACGCTCGCGGCCGTCGACCGTTTCGTAACGCCGCCAGAGGCCGGCGACGCAGCATGGTTGCCAGCCGTCGACACCGATCCGGTGCCACACGTTGCGGCCCGTTTCGTAGCACGGCTCGAAGATCCAGCGCACCGGAATCAGGCAGCGCTGACCGTTGCGCCAGGCGTTGCCGTAGAGTCGCGACGAACCGACCGTTTCCGCGCGCGCGTTCACCGTATCGAGCTTCTTTCGCTTGCGGCCGTTCTCGTCGAGACGCTCGGGCTGCATGAACTTCGGCCAGTAGCCGAACACCGCGCTGACGACCGCGAGGCCGTCGCCGTCGGCGCGCGCGATGGGTGCCGCGTAATCCGGATATACGTCGGGTTCCCACGGCTCGCGGCGAAACAGGTCGCCGATGCCGATCCTCAGCTCGCTGATACCCGGGTCTTCATCGGGGGCGCGGTAGTGCGTGCACACGGTTGGGCAGATGATGGACGCGATGTCTTCATCGTAGGTCAGCGTGCACGTCGTATGTCCGCTTTTGCCTGGTGTGACGAAACAGTCTTACAACCGTTCGGCCCGCTCGATGGCGTCGTCGCCGGTTGCGGTTCAGGCCAACCGTTCCGATCCGATCACATGTACGCCCGGACGCGCCTCGAGCGCGGCGTCGAGCAGCGCGCGGGCAATGCGCGGCGCCGGATTCACGCGCCACTTCCGCGGCAGCAGCGGCCCGGCGACGCTCAACGCAAGCACCAGCATCCGTTCGCCGAACCGGAATTCGTCGCGGCTGCCGCCGATCAGGCCCGGCCGCACGCAGGTGAGCGACGCGAACCCGATGCCCGCGAGCGCGCGCTCGACCTCGCCCTTCACGCGGTTGTAGAAGATGCGCGAGCCCGGATCGGCGCCGAGAGCGGAATTCAGCACGTAGGTCGGCGTGCCGGACCGGTGCGCCAGACGCGCGACCGCGAGCGGATAGTCGTGATCGACGCGGCGGAATGCGGCCTGCGAGCCCGCGACGCGCATCGTGGTGCCGAGCGTGCAGATCACCGCGTCGGCCTGCCACCAGTCGGCCGCCTCGGGCAGGTGATCGAAGTCGACCTCCAGCGCGCGCATCTTCGGATGCGGCGTCAACGGCCGGCGCGCGAGCACGACGACCTGGTCCACCCGCGCATCGGCCAGCGCGGCTTCAAGGACGTGACGCCCGACGAGTCCGGTCGCGCCGACGAGCAACAGTTTCATGGCAAGTCATTCCGTGTGAGGCCGGTGAATCGGCGTGGAATCGACACGATGAACGGTCCGCGCGGGAGGGTCAACCGCAACCCGCATCCCGCCCGTCACCCGCGCACGCAAAAAAGCCCCGCCGTGGCGGGGCTTCGAGCGGCCGCGCATGCCGACGCATGCTCACACATGCAACGCATGCCCCAGCGCGCGCAACGCCGCCTCCTGCATCGCTTCGCCGAGCGTCGGATGCGCGTGGATCGTGCCGCCGATGTCTTCGAGCCGCGCGCCCATCTCGAGCGACTGCGAAAACGCCGCGGCCAGCTCCGACACGCCGCGCCCGACCGCCTGCCAGCCGACGATCAGATGCGTGTCGCGCCGCGCGACGACGCGCACGAAGCCGTCGGTCGCCTGCAGCGTCATCGCGCGGCCGTTCGCCGCGAACGGGAACGACGCGCCGATGCAGTCGACGCCGGCCGCCTTCGCATCGTCGGGCGACCAGCCGGACGTGACGACCTCGGGATCGGTGAAGCACACGGCCGGGATCGATGCCGGCGTGAACTTGCGGCGGCGTCCGGCGATCAGCTCGGCCACCATCTCGCCCTGCGCCATCGCGCGATGCGCGAGCATCGGCTCGCCGGCGACGTCGCCGATCGCCCATACGTTGCGCATCGACGTCCTGCATTCGTCATCGATGCGCAGCGCGCGGCCATTGCGATCGAGCGGCAGCGATTCGAGCCCGAAGCCGTCGACGCGCGGCCGGCGGCCGACCGCGACCAGCACGCGATCGGCCGGCAGCGTCTTCTCCGCGCCGTCGGGTGCCTGCACGCGCACCGCGCCGTCGCTCGCGAGGCCCAGCACCTTGTGGCCCAGCCAGAGCCCGACGCCGAGCCGCGCGAGCGAATCGGCGACCGGCTTCGCGAGTTCCGCGTCGTATGCGGGCAGCACGCGCTCGGCCACCTCGACGATGGCGACGTCGACGCCGAGCTTGCGATACACGAATCCGAGTTCGAGCCCGATGTACCCGGCGCCGACGACGACCAGCCGCTTCGGCAACGACGCGGGCGACAGCGCCTCGGTCGACGAGACGACGTGGCCGCCGAACGGCATCGACGGCAGCGCGACCGGTTCCGAGCCCGTCGCGAGCAACAGATGCTCGCACGCGATCCGCGTCGTGTGGTCGCCGGCCACGACGTCGACCGTCTTGCCGTCGACCACGCGCGCGTCGCCGTGCAGCACGCGCACGCCGTGCTTCTTCAGCAGCGCGCCGACGCCGCGCGTGAGCCGCTCGACGATGCCGTCCTTCCACGCGACGCTTTTCGCGATGTCGATCTCCGGCGTGCGCACGCGAATCCCGAGCATCCCGTCGCCGGCCTGCCCGCACGCCTGCTCGAACGCGTCGGCGACGTGGATCAGCGCCTTCGACGGAATGCAGCCGATGTTCAGGCACGTGCCGCCGAGCCGTTCGCGCTCGACGAGCACCGTCGGAATGCCGAGCTGCCCCGCGCGAATCGCGGCGACGTAACCGCCCGGCCCGCCACCGATCACGAGCAACGTGGTGTGTTCGTTCTTCATCGTTCTCACTCCACGAACAGCAGCGCCGGACGCTCGAGCACGCCGCGCACGGCCTGGATGAATTCGGCCGCGTCCGCGCCGTCGACGACGCGATGGTCGAACGACGACGACAGGTTCATCATCTTGCGCGCGACGATCGCGCCGTCGCGGATCATCGGTCGCTCGACGATCCGGTTCACGCCGACGATACCGACCTCGGGATGGTTGATCACCGGCGTCGACACGATGCCGCCGAGCGCGCCGAGGCTCGAGATCGTGATCGTCGAGCCGGTCAGCTCGTCGCGCTGCGCGCGGTTCGCGCGCACCGCGTCGGCGAGCCGCGCGATTTCCGCCGAGATCGACCACACGTCGCGCGCTTCCGCATGACGCAGCACCGGCACCGTGAGGCCGCCGTCCGTCTGCGTCGCGACGCCCATGTGCACCGCGCCGTAGCGCGTGACGACACCCGCTTCGTCGTCGTAGCGCGCGTTGATCTGCGGGAAGTCGCGCAGCGCGATCACCATCGCGCGGATCAGCAGCGGCAGCGGCGTGAGCCGGCCGCGCGTGTCGCCGTGGCGCCGGTTCAGCTCGGCGCGCAGCGATTCGAGCTCGGTGACGTCGATCTCCTCGACGTAGCTGAAGTGCGGAATGCGGCGCTTCGCCTCCTGCATCTTGCGCGCGATCGCGCGCCGCAGGCCGATCACCGGCACGTCGGTTTCGTCGTTGCGCTCGTCGTAGCCGCGCGCTTGGGATCCGCGCGCCGCACCGCCGCCCGTGCGTGCATACGCATCGAGGTCCGCATGCAGGATCCGCCCGGCTTCGCCGGTGCCGCGCACGTAGCGCAGCTCGATGCCCATGTCCCATGCGCGCTGGCGCACCGCCGGCGACGCGAGCGGCCGTTCGCCCGGCGCGAGTGCCGCGCGCGGCGGCACCGCATGTTCCGCGCGGCGCGGCTCGGCCGGCGCGCGGGACGCGGCGTGCGGCGTCGCCTTCGGCGACGCATGTGTTTCGGATCCCTCATCGACGGAAGACGACTCCGCACGCACGTCGACCGCCGCCGGAGGCTGCGTCGCCTCCGCGCCGGCCTCGCGCGGCTTCGCGCCCGGCTTCAGGTTGCCGTCGCCTTCGACTTCGAGACGGATCAACTCGCTGCCGACCGCCATCATCTCGCCGATCCGCCCGCCGAGCTCCAGCACCTTGCCGGCCACCGGCGACGGAATTTCCACCGCCGCCTTGTCGGTCATCACATCCGCGAGCGGCTGGTCTTCGGCGATCGTCTGCCCCGGTTGCACGTGCCAGGCCACCAGCTCGACCTCGGCAATCCCTTCGCCGATATCCGGCATCTTGATGACATGAATCCCCATCTCAGGCCTCCATCACGCGTCGCAACGCTTCGCCGACCCGGGCCGGGCCGGGGAAATACGCCCATTCCTGCGCGTGCGGATACGGCGTGTCCCAGCCCGTCGTCCGCTCGATCGGTGCTTCCAGATGATAGAAGCAGTGCTCCTGGACGAGCGACACCAGCTCGGCGCCGTAGCCGCAGGTGCGCGTCGCCTCGTGCACCACCACGCAGCGGCGGGTCTTGCGCACCGACGCGACGATCGTGTCGAGATCGACCGGCCACAGCGTGCGCAGGTCGATCACTTCCGCATCGATGCCGGTCTCCTCGGCGGCGGCCAGCGACACGTGCACGGTCGTGCCGTACGTCAGCACCGTCAAGTCGTTGCCGGGCCGCACGACGGCGGCCGTATCGAGCGGCACCGTGTAATAGCCTTCCGGCACCGCGCTGCCCGGATGCTTGAGCCACGACGTGACGGGACGTTCGTGATGGCCGTCGAACGGCCCGTTGTACAGGCGCTTCGGCTCGAGGAAGATCACCGGATCGTCGTTCTCGATCGAGGCGATCAGGAGTCCTTTCGCGTCGTACGGATTCGACGGCATCACCGTGCGCAATCCGCAGACCTGCGTGAACATCGCCTCCGGGCTCTGGCTGTGCGTCTGGCCGCCGTAGATGCCGCCGCCGCACGGCATCCGGATCGTCATCGGCGCGGTGAACTGGCCCGCGGAGCGATAGCGCAGCCGCGCGCCTTCCGACACGATCTGGTCGGACGCCGGGTAGAAGTAGTCCGCGAACTGGATCTCGCAGACCGGCCGCAATCCATACGCGCCCATCCCGACCGCGGCGCCGACGATCCCGCCTTCCGAGATCGGCGCATCGAACACGCGCGACTTGCCGTATTTGGCCTGCAGGCCCTCGGTGCAGCGGAACACGCCGCCGAAGTAGCCGACGTCCTGCCCGAACACGACCACGTCGTCGTCGCGGCCGAGCATCACGTCCATCGCGGAGCGCAGCGCCTGGATCATCGTCATCGGCTGCGCCGATGCCGTCGTCGTTTCATGTTGCGCCATGATCACGCTCCCAGTTCCTGGCGCTGACGGCGCAGATGCGCAGGCAGCTCCTTGTACACGTCGTCGAACATCGAGGCCGGCGACGGAATCCGGTCGTCGGCCAGCGTCCCGAACTTTTCCGCTTCCTTCTGCGCGGCGATCACCTCGGCTTCCAGCTCGGCCGTGAGCGCGTCGTGCGCGCTGTCCGACCAGATGCCCTTCGCGATCAGGTGCTGCTTGAAGCGCGCGATCGGATCGCCGAGCGGAAAATGGGCCCAGTCGTCGGCCGGCCGGTATTTCGTCGGATCGTCCGACGTCGAGTGCGCGCCGGCGCGATAGGTCACCCACTCGATCAGCGTCGGGCCGAGATTGCGGCGCGCGCGTTCGGCCGCCCAGGTCGACGCCGCGTAGATCGCGAGGAAGTCGTTGCCGTCGACGCGCAGCGAAGCGATGCCGCAGCCGACGCCGCGCCCGGCGAACGTCGTCCCCTCGCCGCCCGCGATCGCCTGGAACGTCGAGATCGCCCACTGGTTGTTGACGACGTTCAGCACGACCGGCGCGCGATACACGTGCGCGAACGTCAGCGCGGTGTGGAAGTCGGATTCCGCGGTCGCGCCGTCGCCGATCCATGCGGACGAGATCTTCGTGTCGCCCTTGATCGCCGACGCCATCGCCCAGCCGACCGCCTGGATGAACTGCGTCGCGAGGTTGCCCGAGATCGAGAAGAAGCCGGCTTCGCGGTCCGAATACATGACCGGAAGCTGGCGCCCCTTCAGCGGGTCGCCTTCGTTCGACATCAACTGGCAGATCATCCGTTCGAGCGACACGTTGCGCGCGATCAGGATGCTTTGCTGGCGGTAAGTCGGGAAGCACATGTCGCCGTGACGCAGCGCCATCGCATGCGCGGCGCCGATCGCCTCTTCGCCGAGGCTCACCATGTAGAAGGAGATCTTCTTCTGACGCTGCGCGATCATCATGCGCGCGTCGAAGATGCGGGTCTTGAGCATCGCTCGCATCCCGGCGATCAGGCGCGCATCGTCGAGGTCCGGCGCCCACGGGCCGAGGGCTTCGCCGTGGTCGTCGAGCACGCGCACCAGGCTGCGGGCGAGATGGGCGGTGTCCGCCGGCGCAACGTCGATCGGCGGGCGGCGAACCGCGCCGGCCGGCGATAGATGCAGATAGGAAAAATCCGTCTTGCAGCCCGGACGCCCGGTGGGCTCCGGCACATGCAGACGCAATGGCTCTGACAGGCTCATCGTGTCGTCTCCACGCTCGATTGTGTCTCACGCTGATGGAAGCGCGCGGCCGGTTGCCGGCTCACGCGCGAGCTGGCGCGCGGATAAGCACGCCAACCTTGGAAATCTATGCCTTATGGCGCAAAACGTCGATGACCAACCCGCTCGCTCCGGATGAGCAGATTTGCCATGGCGGATGTCGACGGACGATCGATGGCGGCGGCGGCGCGAACGCAGGTCGCCCGTGCTGCGCTGCGTCAGCGGCCGGTGAAGCGTGCGTAACGAGCCGGACCGATCGGTACACGCCGGTCATGTCGGACGATACGAAGCAAAAGACCTCGCGAAATCCTGGATCCCGGCGAGGTCTCGGTGCGTCGGGGCGCTTCCGCGCCCGCGGGGCCGGCCGGCTGGCCCGGCGGGCGATGAATCACGCGTCGGGACGCGCGATGTCGAAGCGGCTGTCGGGCGTCACGTGCGCGTAGGCCGACGGGCCGCCGGCGCGCAGGATGATGCCGGCGCCGAACGTGTCGAAGACGCCGTCCTTCAGCAGGTCATGACGAATATGCACGGCGATGACCTCGCCGAGCACCAGCGTCGCCGGCGTCTCGACGCCGCGATGATCGCGCAGCCGGATCACGTCGGTCACCTTGCATTCGAAGTTCACGCCGCTTTGCGCGACGCGCGGCACGTCGACGAGGCGCGACGGAATCGCGGTCAGCCCGCCGAGTTCGAATTCGTTGACGCCATACGGCACCGCGGCACAGGTCTGGTTCATCCGTTCGGCAAGGTCGCGCGTCGCGAGGTTCCAGACGAATGCGCCGGTTTCCTGCACGTTGCGCAGGCTGTCCTTCGCGGCGGTGCTCGAAAAGCCGATGATCGGCGGACGATAGTTGAACGCGTTGAAGAAGCTGTACGGCGCGAGGTTGACCGTGCCGTCGGCGCCACGGGATGAAATCCAGCCGATCGGGCGCGGGCCGATGATCGCGTTCAGCGGGTCGTGCGGGAGGCCGTGGCCTTGTACGGGTTCGTAATAGTGGTAGGTGGAATCGAGCATGGCGAGTGGCGTTGCGGCGGGGATATCCATTCGGGTCAATCGTATCCCGATGGTAAGCGAAGCGCTTGTCGCACTCGCACGGCGATGGCGCCGCGTCCTGTCCGGCATGCTCGTGACGGCATCCTCCATCGAGTCGACTCCGCGCCCGGCGCGTGACGGAAATATCCGTTTGCGATCCGTCCTCGTGCAAACCCGCCGCGCCCCGCAGGAACCGGAAACAACAAAGCCCGCCGAAGCGGGCTTTGACATCGCGATTCATTTCACCCAGCCGTTTGCCTCGCGCAAATTTCCGCTTGCGCGCGACACCTGGTGCGGACCTCGTTCGCGCTCATGCGCTGCCCAGGACTCGTGCAACCCTCAGCGGTTTATTGGCGACGCCACTTGGCCGGGGCCCGGCCCGGGAATGTCGATGTCGGAGAGTGCCATATCCAGGCAGGTCATGTACTCGTAGATATGCTGATAGCCAACCTGCGTCGAGAAATCCCGGATGTGTCCATTCACCGTACCGTCAAGCCGGTACTGCATCGCGGTCGTCACCGATGCCGAGAGATCGGACGTTCCCCATTGCGCGTAATCCAGGGGCCGGGTCGCCAGGGAAACCGCATCGACGGCAATCTTCGTATCGAGCGGGGTATCCAGCCCCGCATCGCTGTAGACATCCTTCACATGCAGAATGGTGTCCGCATTCCATGCCATCGGAACGATATCCCGCGCATTGAACACGCGCACCGCACGATCCCGCATTTGCCGGTTGAAATAGTCGGCAAATGCCGCATTGCCCGCTGTCGGGGCCGCAAATGTCTGGCAGTTGTACGTATGGGCCTGCAAGCCACTCTGATGCTTCAGGTACAACACGATCGCGGATGCCAGGGCGCCTCCGAGGCTGTGCCCGATGACGTTGACCACCGACGATGGCGGCACGCTCCGCAGGAAGTCTGCGAGCTTCACGCGACTTGAATCCGGCGTGTCCAGTATGAAAAACAGCGCTCCGTTGGTACCCGCCGATATGCGTGCGTCGGGCGGGCAGTCCGGCACATACGCGCTGAACGGCTCAAGGGTGCTAAACGAAAAGTCGCCCAGAAGATCGAGCGCAGATTTGAAATTGGTGCCGCTCGTCACCACCGAATATTCGCCGGTGGCGGTCGATTGCAAGACGGCCGTGATATTGGCGGCGTAGCCATCAGTCTTGTCGGATACGATCGCAGGCCCCCAAACGATCTGGAACTGATCGTTCCGGGTCATCCGCGATCCGTTCAGGCGATCGACGATGATCTTTTTCACCTGCGGGGCTGTCGGCTGCGGGATGCCGTGTCCGAATTTGTCCGTCGCCGCGTTGTTCAGCACATAGGCCAACGTGAGGTTGACCTGCATTTGCCCGAGTTTGCTGGATGTCATGGTTCGTCGCCTCGTCGTCGCACTGCGGAAGGGAATCATTGCGAGTAACGCCGGTTCCTGGCCGCTTGCGCCGGCGCGAATGCAATTGGATGCGCAACGGCGGTTCTTTAAATACGGGCGGCACAGGTTCGCAATAATTACGCAAATAATGGCGCACGCAGTACAGCGAAACAACCTGTCGATATTGGCAGGTGCCATTCAGTCACTTCGGCATTTTTAGATTCACTTCAAAACCGGACCCTATTTTCGCTTCATTAATTCAGCGCCGCCAAATCGGCGATCGCCGTTTCATATAATTGCATCGCCATCGGGATATTTTCGATAACTGAATAAATTGGCGCGGACACGTAACATCGCTTATGTCTGAAGAATTTTCGACTAGAATTCGATCCGACGCGGCCACGTCGAACATCGTGTGACAACTCGGAGAACAACGATGGCAGACTACCTGAAGTACGGCGATGTGATTCGACTCACCAACGGCTACAGTGGCAATTGGAAAGGCGGCTACCTGTGCGTGGGCGGCCCTTCCCATATTGATGGCGGCCAGGATTATGTGGGGACGGTTTCGTCGCTCAGCGGAAATGAAACTGCAACGCAGTGGATTATCGTGTCGCCGCTCAACCAGAAACCCAAGGGGCAAAATGTCCTGAGTTGCGACCAGATTCTGCTTCAGAGCGCCAAGGACAATAGCTTTCTGGCGCTATTCAATAACAACGCAAATAACGGCCAAAATCTCGACGTCGCTACATCAGGCGGCCTGGGCGGCACCGGATCCGTCGCCTGGCATATTTTCATTCGTTCGAACCCCCAGAACGATCCGCAACTGATTACTGAAGACCAGCTCTTTTTGCTGAATTCATTCAATAACGGCACCGGATTCCTGGATACACGGGGCGAAGGTCGATCCGGCTTCCTGTACAACGTTTCGGCTTCGTTGCTGGTCGATCGAGAAGGGAGCGGTAGCGGTGCATGGATGATCACGCGCGGTTAGGCGTCCAGCCTCGGTCCCATTTGCAACGACGTTGGGCCGAGGCGCCATCCCGGCGACACGCCAATCCGGCGTCAACGGCGATGCTTGCCGGCGACCGCCACAGCGGGATGATGGAGTTGGCGGGGTGATCGAACCGGAGGAGAAACGGCTGGCGCGCACGCAATGGCTCGGCCCATGCCGCCTGACCGGGGGAGTGTCAGCAAAGACATATGGTGCGGGGACCGGACTCGAATATCGTCCCCCAACCCTTGACAGTAAAGGGATTGAATACAGAAAGCAGTTCACATACCAACGAAAATACCAACAAGCTTGGAACCCTCCCTTTCTACCCTCGCTGTTGCCCGCAGATGAACGGATAGCTGTGGCAATGACGCAACGCTCGATCGGGTGTGCATACCTGTTGCGATCTTGTGACCTCCCATGGTGACATATGGCATCTGGATCCCGGCACGGTACGCAATATGACAGACGACAACCTCGCGAGCGGGATCCGTCCAACGGTTACAGAATGGATATGGCGCGTCGCCAACGGGATAGCTATTGCAGCAGCATTCTGCACATGCGTCGCGACCTTTACGCAGGCGAATGCGATGGTCGCTGGCCTACTCAGCTTGATCACGGCTCTTGCAATGTGCGCAACCTTTGCCATCGGCCGGATTCGCGAACGAGCGTCACAGACTGAATTGGAGAGCGCTCGGCACGAAACAGCAAGGCTGCGGGAGCGTGTTGCACCACGCACTCTCACCGCAGATCAGCGCGCAGCGCTCATTAGGGCTGCCAAAGCCGAGGGACCGCAGAAAATTTGGGTGCCACACGTCGGGAGCGACAACGAAGCCTCCGAGTATGCCAAACAGTTCCGAGATGCCTTCGCCGAAGCGGGCTGGCATACTGGGTCCGCATCGTTTCACGTCGGAACTCCAATATACGGACTTGTGGTCGGCATGGGGCCGCCCTTCAACGACTCGTCGCAGCCCAGTGAAATTGAACGAGTGCGTCGAGTCCTTGCGGCTGCGGGCATTGCATTGACCGTGACTGATGCATTTCCGCCTCAGTCGCCCGCTTTTGGTTGGAGCCCACGTCCGCATCCGGGACCGAATGCAGCGGTTTTGCTGGCCGCAGCCAAACCTGTGCCGCGCGAGCTTACGGAATAGTCAGCATGCATTTTGGCGACCAGACGGCCGCGCACGCTTCCCCTAGTGCGTTGCGGCCGCAGAATCGGTTTGTACACCGCAGTTCTTCGATGCACGCAAGTTGTCGAGAGCAGCGCGACGATCGCTCGCGCTTTTAAGTGCCGCGTCTTTTTCCATCATATTGCCGATCCCGAAGTCTCCAAGAAACGACAAGATCGACCGACCGTCGAATCGGCTTTCCTCGTCGACGTGTTGCACAAAACCATCGACCTTGGCGGTCTCAAGGTCGATTTCTCGGCAAGTCATGGTGGATTTCTCGAAGCCAGTCAGTTGCCCCTCGCGACCGTAGTTTTTTGTCGCGCAGCCCGTCAGTAGCATTGCAGCCGCGAGCGTCACATAGATCCCCGTCTTATTCATGTCATGTTCCTTTTTGATTAGCTTGCCCGCACCAACGCCATTGCAATGGAACCGGCAAGCTTCACCAGCTTAGGGTGTTGGCACGTTGCCGGCTATGCGTGCAATCTCTATCAGGCGATGGGACGCGGCCAAGGCTCGGAGCTTCGTTGTTGCTGTCCGTTACCGGTTGCCCGCTACGCGATCATCTGCTCGATGGATAGAGTTTCTTCGCTGGCGATACGCCCTTCATCGGCGCTTCGGTACGTGTCGTGACCGCCGGCGATTCAGACCTGCCGGCGAGTTTGCCATTCGGTCCGATGTTCGCGGACCTCTTGCCTGGCACTGCTGACGCTTTCGCGTTCGCATGCGGCCCCTGCTTCGTCGACGTATTGCCGACAATGGGCGCGGCGGGCTGCTTCATGTTGCGCGGGTCCGTAAGTTTTCCCATGCTGCTCTCCACTAGGTTACTAGGCATCGTGCCCATGAAGCTCACTCGTCAGACGATTCAGACGAGGCCTGTTCCTGCTGCAACTGTTCCATCCGTTCAAGCATGTCAACCGGCGCGATCTGCTCGAACTTTTTCAGTCTGTTGCGGTTCAGTCGCGCCTGCGGATTGATCGCGTATTTCAGCGTCATGCGCTGCTCCTGCGGCGTCATGTGCGCTTCTTCCATCTTCTGAATTGCGGTCTGCACGTCGCCATCCTTGATCAGTTCGCGGATGCCCGGCATCGCCGAAGCGACTTCGTTCTGGTGCCGCTTCTCGGCCTCGAACATCACGCCAACCTGCGGGCCACCCGGTGCCCCTTTGGAAAACGTCAAGCCGAGCAGCGGGCCAATTGTCTTCAGTGCATCGACGTCGTCACCGTGACCGGACATGAGACGGTAGCCTGATTGGATCGAGTCGAGCGGGATTTGCTCTTGCAGGATGTTCCAGACGACGTTGCCGACCGCATGGAGCATTCCCTTGATGCCCGGCTCCTGGTCATCGTAGACCTTGCGTCCGAACCCCTTGTCGTTCTGAAACGCCTGCATCAGCGGGCGCAGGATCGTGCCCTCCTTGCGCTTGAGCATATCTAGAGGACTGGTCAGGTAGCCCTGAAATTCTTCGCCAATCTTGCCGGTCGGCAAGCGCATGTAGATCGCCGTGCCGTCCTTCGCCGTGTTGAACAAGATCCGTCCTTCCTTGCCAGGCTCGTTGCGAGAGTTCGGGAAGATCGAGCCGATATTCAGGATCGCGGATGGATCGGTGTCGGCGCGGCTCAGGTAATCCTTGAAGCGCACGGCGTAGCCTTGCAAGACCTGCGGCACGGTCTTGTCACGCATGATCACGTCCATCGCGTTCTGCATAATGGCGTTGCCGACGTACATCAATGCCACGTCCATGACGAACGCGTGCAGCGCCTTTTGCCGCGCCGCCTTGGCAGCACCTGCACGTGCAATTTCACCGGCATCGCGCAGAATCTGCGCCTGCACGTCACCCGGCAGGCCTCTCGCGATATCCTTCATCGCGCCAATGTTGCCAAGTGTGAAGGTGCGAGAGAACAACGCGACGTTGGCGAGCTTACGCGCGCCGGCCGACATGGCCTCGTTCGGCAGTGCGCCGGCGTAGCGATTGGCAAAGTGCGCGGCCATGCGGGAGGCGGTCAGAGGATCAAGTCCCTTTCCGATCATGTCGCGCTCGAGGTTCGTGAACAGGCCCATTTGCAGATCCGCCACGCGATCCCAGAGCAGCGTGTTGTGCCAGACATCGCCCGCCTTGTCGATTGCCGCCTTCACCGCCGTGCCAGCCTCATCGCTGAGGAGTCCGACCGCACCGCCGATCGCCTTCGCTGTGAGACTACGCCCGGGTTTGATGGTTGGCTCTTCGAACAGGTCCGTCACGTCTTGGTTGAAGAATCGGTGACCAATCGGCACCAGCCCAGCGTCGAGTGCGCGGCGCATCGTGACCGGGTCGTGCTTGGCGGCATTGCCTTCGAAGTACACGCGGCCGGTCAGCACCTTGCCCGGCATCATCGGCAGCGCTCGGCCCCACTCAACCGCGTTGTGAATCAGCGGCGAGTACATGATCAGGCCCATAGTCTTGCCCTTCAGGCCCATGAACGCCTTGTAGAGTGCGCCGGACTTCTCGGTCATGATGGCCTTCAACGGCCCCTCGAATTCCTTGCTGACGTAGAGCGGAACCCGGTCGAACATCATGTTGCCGTCCTGATCGAGCGCAGGAACCATCTTGCCGTCCTGCTCGATCAAACGAGGGCGATAGGTCTTGAAGGCCGGATGGTCGATCGTGAAGTAGCCAGGCTTCTCGTTGGAACTGACTGTTTCCTGCCCGATCCGAAGCCCTACGTCCTTGACCCGGTTCACTAGTTCGCGCCCGGCGATCGCCCGCTCGATGCGCGACATCGCCATCGGCATCGTCCGGATATCGCGGACCACGGTTGCGCCTTCGCCGAACTTGGTTTTGGCTGCCTCCTCAGTTTCCTCAGCGGTCGCGTACTTGCGGCGCGTAAGAGCTGAGGCGGACGTGGTGATGTTGCCGCCGCGACCCTCCGGGCTGGATACGCGCTCGTGGCTCGGCATGCTCACTTCGCCATCCTCGCCGATCATCGCCACCATGCGCGGCGTCCAGTAGGCAACGCCTTCGCCTTGGAACATACCGATCTTGCGGGCCCGGTCGAGCAGCGCATTGCCGTATTGCGCGAGCGTGTCGACCGTCTGACGCTCGTCTTCGGAAAGCGATGCAAGCCCACGGGCCGGGTCCGTGACGCCTTGCGTGCGCAGCGTATTTTCTTCTTCCGCCGCAGTCCACATGCGTTCGCGTTGCTCGGGGGTGTAGCCCTTGCGTAGCAGGTCATCGAATGCCGTCCACTGCCATGCTGCCTTGCGCATCGCGTTTGCCGCATCCTTGGCGATCGCCATCGCGCGGTCGGAGCCGGCCGCCATCGGCGTCGTCTTCAGCTGCAAATCGCGCACTGCGTCTGACATGACCGCCGATGCCGCTTGGCCCGTGTCGGTCTGCAAGATGCGCGAGCCCAGATCCTTCAGCCCTTGAATCGCTTCGATCGGGCTTAAGCCGGCGTGCAACAGGGTGATATCCCCGTCGCCCGTTTCGTATGCCTGCGTGCGCGCCGCCTCGGGCGACGCAACCTCCGGAGTCAGCACCGGAGATTCGGCGACAACATCCGGAGCGGACTCTAGAGGTTCGACCGGTTCCGGAATCGGCGTCTCCGGTTCCAGCGGTCGGACAGCCTTCATCTGGTCCGATACCGGCACGCCAACCTGCTCCCTGCGCATGTACGGCTGGAACGCGGTCGGCACCGACACGTCCGGGCTTTTCAGTTCGTCCGCGATCGCCGGATCGATGCGCGCCTGTTCGAGCACGGTGTATGGCCCGATGCCGGTCTGCTGATAGGTCGCGCGTAGGCTGTTCTCGACGGACTGCACCGTTTCCGGCGCGGCGTCCGGGCCGGCCGTCACCTTCGCGACGTTCTGCATGTCTTCGGTGGTGATGCGCTGACCGTTCAGCTTGCGCCCGAGTTCACCAAGCAACGCAGCCGGAAGCATCTGAATCGCGGCCGCGGTGAAGGCCCCCGCCCACGAAGCGGCTGTGTTCGACAAGCCGGCGCGCTCACCGACGTTAGCCACCTTGTAGCCCGCTTCCATACCGGCGTTGTTCAGCACTTCAAGCGGATACTGCGCGGCGCCGGCCAGTCGTGCGCCTGCCTCCGTGTGCGGCTGGTACGTGACAGCGCGTGACAGCTTTTCCGCCATCGCTTCCGGATCCATGCTCTTGTCGCCGAGCACGTACTTGTCGAACAACCCGACCGCACCAGCGCCGATGTAGGTCGGGAAGCCGAACGCCATGCCGGTCGATACGTTGAGCGCCGCTTCGAGCGGCCCGTAGACCGTGCCGATGTCCTTCATCGTCTGCATCGCGTCTCTGCCAGTGCCGACGTTGATCAGATTGTGGCTGTCCACGAACGAATTGCCGACCGCCTGCGCGAAACTCCTGTTTGCCTCGCTGGCGTCGGGATGTGGCTGCGCCGGCTGTCCGCCGAGATACGAGTCGATGTCCTGCGGCGAGAAACCGGCCGCTTTCAGCGTCTGGCGCTGCGATGACGCATAGTCGTTCATCTCCTGCGGGGAGAAGCCAGCAGCGCGGAGTTGGTCGAGCGCACCCATCAGTGCATCCCCACGCGGGCCAGGTATGCGGCGGGCGTTTCACCAGGTAGCCGCTGCGGGATCGGTGCTTGCGGCGCGCTGGTACCGGCCGAATTTGACGTGGTGCCGGAAGCCGGCGCCGCACCGGCCTGTCGACGCACCATGTCTGCTTCGCTCGGCAGGAATGATGCGACGCGCGACGGCAACAACACGTAGTTAGGGTTCGTCGGGTCGAACAACACGCGCGGATCCTTGCCGTCCTTCTTCATCTGCGCGATCTGCTGATCGAGCGCGTAGCCGAATCGATAGGCGGCCTCTTGTGCGGCCTCCGGGTGCTGGATCGTGACGGTGCTCATGGTCGACATGAGCATCTTCTGCGCGGTCTGCTTGACCGTATTCACCTGTTTCAGGAACGGGTTCGCCTCGGGCGAGTTCAATTCCTTCATCTCGGTGATGAGCTTCTGGCTATCGCTATAGGACAGTCCATGCGCGATCAGCGGCGTGATCTGCGACGGATCAGTGATTCGGTTCGGGTCGCCGGCCGGCAGGTTGATACGGGTCTGCGTGTCGTTGAATACCTTCGGATCGGACGGCGTGTATTCGCCGCTCGCCTGTCGCTGGTTCTCGCGAAACACCTGCTGCACGCTAAGAATGTCACGCGGCGTGAGTTTGGCGTAGACCTGCCGCAGCTCGGGCGTCAGTTCGCCGGCCGACTGAATTCCGCCCTTGACCGCGGCGTCGAGCACCTGCGTCATGTTGCTGTAGTCGGCCGCGCGCACCGCCTGTAGTTGGCGCGTGTAGTTCTTCTGCGCCTCGGCGACGACTCGATCAGCATAGACCGGGTCGTCCGGCCGGCGCGCTTGCGCTAGGGCGCGCGCCTGATCCTGCACGTCGCCCTCCCTGGCCTGCAACTGGTCGGCGGTGAGCGCAACGCTGCTCGGCGTGCCATGGAGCGCCATGCGAACAGCTCCCAGGTTGGCCGCGTACTGACTCGTGTTCGGCCCGGTCGCGGTCGTCGAGCCACCATAGTAGGCGCGATCGACCGCTGATTGATCACCGCTCATGCCGGAGCCCGCACGCACCATCAGCCGCGCCATGCCATCGATCGCCTGCTCGGGGTTGTGCGGATCCACGCCCAACGCCTTAGCGGTGTCCGGCATCAGCTGCGCGATCCCGGTCGCACCCTGCGAACTGACCGCGCCGGGATTCAGGCCCGATTCCGCGACCGCGCGCAGCTTGAGTTCAGTCGGGTCGAGATTGTACTTAGCCGCTACCGCCTTGAACGTGTCGTCATAGGGCGATGGCTTCTTGACTTGGGCGGCGATGTTGTCGATCTGCTGCTGGGTGTATGGCTTGACGCCTGGCGCGTTGAAATCTTGTGGCAAAGGGCCAGCCGTGCGGCCGGTTGCATTGGCGAATGCGATACTCCCGTCGAGCGCGGCATTGTGAGAATTCGTCGTGATGTTCAGCGTGCGCTCGACCTCGTACCGATGCGCCGCATCTAGTTGGCTCTGAATGTCGATGTGACGCGAATTACCGTTTTGATCGGTGTACGTCTCGCCGTTCCGAAAAATGTCAGCGGCACGCATCGGATCACTGGCGGCCATCAAGTCGAGCCGGCGCGCGTACAGCCCGCTCGTGAAGTCCTGCACCTTCTTGTCCGCCCACTCGATCGGCTCGCCGCGGAACAGCGAATGCGTGCGGATCTCGGCAATGCCGGACTGTAGTCCATCGTTGAATGCGTTGGGGTCGTTCCATCGCTGCAACGCGAGCGACCCTGCGGCATCGACCATACCAGCGGACGTTTGATCCTGATAAACCTGATTCTGCTGTGTCGCGTGACGCTGCATCCCGTCGATCTGGAACATGTTCACGCGATGGGATAGCTCGTCGAAGATGCGCTGCGCTCTTGGGTCTTGAAGCTTGTCGCGCTCTTGCTGGCGCAACTGTTCCATCTGGGCTAGGTAGATGGGCAGCTGGTCTACGGCATCCTTGCCGGTGAGTCGCAGGTATTTCTGCGTCAGATCGCTACTGGCCGGAAAATAACTCTTATAAAAGCCGTTGTTGGCGTTCGTCTCGTTCTGGACCGCAATCTGTCGATCCGCTAGCTGAGTGACCTGATCACCGCCCAGCTGCATGCCCTGCGCCAGTTTCCCGGCGGCTTCGGCGGTAATTCCCCCAAACGCGTCCGGCGTCGCGCCCGCAATCTGTTGAGGTTGCAGCGAGACGTTGCTGAAAACGCTTTGCGAGGTTTCGATGCGTGGCAGGACGGGCATCTTTATTTCCCTGGGTCAGTGCAGCGTGGCGTGAAGGCGACCGCGCTCGTCAATTGTTTCGGCAGCACACGCCGCTTCTTGGCGATACACCTCTGCAATCTTGTTCGCGTAACGAGCCCGTTCTTCATCCGACATCGCGCGCGCCTGCTTCACGAGCAACACGCGCCTTGCGATGCTTTCGGGATGCATCACATCGGCCGAGCGCAAAGCCTCGACCATCTCGTCATAGGTCCGATCGTCATCCCATAGAACGCAGTAGAGATCCGACATGGCCACTCTCCCTATCGATTGCCGCGGCGCGCGGCGAAGTCGACAACCTGCCGAATGAAGGCCGGATCATTTCCCAGGCCAGTGCTCGCAAGCCATTGACGCACGCCGGGATAGGTCTTTTCGACTTGCGCAATCACATCCTTGGCCGCGGCGAGGTTGGCATCAAAGTTCTCTCCATACTCCGCGCGCAATGTCTGCTCGGCGCCGGCCATGTTGGTCTGAACCGGGCTGCGTACGGCATCGACTGACGCCTTCCAGACGGCCTGTGCTTGCGTCACCCCGAGACCGAGTTTCACCATTGCCTGCAATCCCTCGGGAATGGGCTCGACGCCATCCAACGGGCGCGCAAAGCTGGCAAAGTCCGTCACGCTCGTCGCGCTCGGCTCCGTGTCTCGAGCGTCGCGCAGCGCCGCCTCGATCTTCGGACGTGCCTCAAGAAACGGCACTTCGGCAGGTTCTGCCGGTACATCATGCGTCGCGTCGTCACGATTGCCGCCAGCATCGGCCGCATCTTGTTCCGGATCCGACAACTCGGTGAATTGCCGTTCGGCAGCTTGTGCGGAAGCCGCTGGTGCCGCCGCGGGCTCGACAACCGGTGCAGCATGTTCCGGCGCCGGGGCTGCCGCAGGCGTGCTCAGAGGGCTCAGCGTGGCGCCAGAGCCTCCGGTCGCAGACGGGTACAGAGCGGCGAGGGCATCCATTACGCGGCCTCCGGTGCGGGTGTTTCGGCGGCCTGTTGCGCGGATTCCTCGAGCGCGGCCAGATGGTCGACGAGGCGCATCTCAAAGCCCTCGCGGACGGAACGAAGGAATACGTTCTGCTGTTCGACCGCGTCCGCGACTTTCTCAATCTGATGCAGGGAGACGCCGAAGCTCAGACTCTCCATCGCGCGGAATGCGTCGGCCACCTCGACACCGGCCGCGGAAAGCAGAACGGATAGCGTGGCGCGAATCGGAGCCAAATCGTCGGTGTCCAAACCAACCGCCTCATCGATCGGCATGGAGCGCCGCACCGTGTTACCGGCAGCTTGGTGCAAGCGCATCAGATCACGTAACAAAGCGCCAAGCAGGACAAGCATCAGGTCCAGATTGGCGGCCATCTCAGTGCGTCGCTTGAGCAACGTATCGACGCTCGCGGTGATCGACCGGGCTTCGTCAACGCGGCGTTTCGCGCGGTCGACAACGAGCATCGGCTCGGCCTCGGCGATCGCGGCCCGCGTGTCGATCAAGTCCTGTTGTGCGACATTCAGCTCGTTCAGAATCTCGGTGCGTCGCGTGGCGGCCGTTGCGTCGCCTTTCGCCGCTTTGAGCTTCAACTTCCCTGACTCAGTTCGCAGACTGGCAATGCGCGCGGACAGTTGCGATTCCTCGCGACGCAAGTCGGACAGCGTTTCACTCAGGCTTTTGGTCATGGCTTGGATCCTTGCGATGGTTCGTGACAGCGGTTATTGGTCCGTGACGGCAGGAGTAGCGGCAACCCAGACCCAGGCCCGAGCGCCATCGATGCGGCGCTGAGTCTTCGCATAGCCGAGCCTGCCCATGGCGTCGGCGAGTTCCATTTCGTCGGCGCGATTGATGTGTCCTTCGACAAGGTGCAGCGCATCGGTGAGCAGCGTCGGCGTCGTCAACACGGCATCCGGGTTCGCAGCGATCCATTCGCGCAAATCGCAATCGATACCGGGCTCCGGGTCGTCAACCGCCACCGGATCGACCTCCGGCTCGTCGGGCACATCAGCGGCTTCGAGAGTCGGGGCAGGCTCAACAATCGGCGGCAGACCGGCGGCACTCGAGCGAATGCCGAGGTACGGATCGACCTCGCCGAATATCGCCCGCGCAGGCGCATATCCGGCCTGGCCGCTCAGATCGTCCGCTTGGAGACGGCGCGACGGATCGTCGGCCGATCGGGCTGATTCATCGCCCTGTAGCCGATCCTGGTGCGCAGGGCCGTAGTGCTTCCCGTAGAGGGCGCGGATTGCTTCGTCGTCGCTCGTCATCGCCACGCTTCCTCATTAATCTGTCCGCGGTCCCAGTCGCTGCCCCAGTACCAGTATTCACGCCGCATCGCCTTGTCATGCTCACATCCGGCTCGCAGTTGCATCACGAGTTCGTCGTGAAGGACACGCTGCCGAGCAGCCTGCCGCACACGTTCGGCCTCGATTACGTTCCGTGACACCTCTCGCTGCCGCTCTCGCTCGGAATGCCTGCGCGCGACGTGCGTATCAAACTCGCTTTGCATGTTGTGGCTCCTTACGCTGCTGCGACGGCTTCGCGCGGTTGAGGAGTGAGTAGAGCGCGCACGTGTTGCGCCGGCCAAAGCAAACGCTGATTCGGTAGCTTGACTGGACGGACGCCCAGATATTCGCCGTCACGCTCCACAACACGCCTGATGTGCGCCGGCTTCGTTCGAACGATCGCGGAAAACTCGCGCGTCGTAAGAAACTCTGAATCGGTCACTTTCATCTCCATTGCTCCACCTTCATCTATAGGAGTGCGAAACACCTAATTTCCGCTAGTTTCCTCGTGCACTCGCGCGCGGAACGTTCAAACCATCGCTAAAGACTACTACCGACCACGTAACACATACAACCCTTTGCGCAGTGTTTCAGGACAATCCAGCGACGTTTGCAGCCATTCGCTCGCTTTCCTCGCGCGCACGCGTGCGTATCTGTGTCAAAACTCTCGACGACAAATTCGGACAGTTAGTTTGCCGATCCACAAAAGCGCTGTATTCCTCGCGCGCGCGTGCGCGATGCGTGTGGAAATCCCAGTGAGGCACCCGTCCGTGACACATCACTTGCGCTCTCCGATTTTGATCATTCGCCAAAGCTCCCGCCGTTGCATCTCCGCTGCCGCATCGCCGAACTTGGATCGAACCGTCTCGACGATGTCACGTGCCAGCGCATAGTTGCCTCGACGCCCCTCGTTCACGGCTCGCATGAATTCGCCCCATGCCTTGAGTCGCTGCTCCTTCGTGCTCATCGAACACCTCCCTCTCGAGCGTGCGTGCGGAACGCGCAGCTTTTATTCACCCCCCTCCGAAACGCGTTGCTCAGGCAGTTGCTCATCTCTTTCCACGTGAAAAACATGAGCAAGTTGAGCAAGTTAGAGCAGGTGTTGTTCATGTTGCTCATGTTAATCAGCTTGTTCATGTTGCTCATGTTGTTCACTTGTTGGTAGATGGACGGCAGTCGACCGGAAGACTCCAGTACCATTTGCCACCGTCACCGCAGCGCTTTATCACACATAGCTTTTCTGAGGCACGGCGCAGCGTTGCCCATGAGATACCAGCAGCCTTGGCCTCGGCTTCAACCGTCTTGCTAGGTACTACGTCGTCACCTAGAAACGTGCGCAGGAACTCGGTGGCCTCGGAAACCGCGTATGCCTTGTCAGTCGCAGGCTCGTTCAGCAGATCACGCGCATTCCCATCGAGCGCTTCGCCCCACGTGATGCGCGAAGCGTGAATGCCCTGTAGCGCCTCAACCTGGTCGAGGTGGTAGACGAAACCGCCTTCGTCGGGGCCGATGTTCGACTTAGCGCGAGCGAAGATACGGCGGTCCTCACCATCTTCGCCTTTGACCTTTGCGGCCACCATTACCACCCGCGCAACAGCCGTGAAAGCGATAGACCCGATCACACGTTGCACCGGATCAGTGCCTTGCCCACCCTTCGAGAAGTGCGTGATGCCGACAAGCGCGGCGCCCATGCTCGCGGCGAGGTCTACCAGCGGCTGTAGATCAAGGCGTGTCTCCGCATTCTTATGGCTGTCGCGTTTCACGGCCGAAATAATCGGATCGACGATAATCAGCCGGACATTGCCGATACGCTCGCATTGCTCGGTGAGAGCCAGCATGTCGCGGGCCGGGTCGAACGGCTGTACCTCGCCGTTCCAACGAGTGCCCTTTACGAAGAAGACGCGGCTCGGATCACCGCCCGCCGCCACCAAGCGTGGCAGCAACGTATCAGCGGCGTCATCCTCGCCGGACCACATAAGCACGTTTCCCACTTCGCACGGCTCGCCGTCCGGCCAGCGCCCGCCGCTCGTAACAGTCGCCCCCAAACCGCCCAGGGCGATTGTCGTTTTCCCCAACCCAGGAGCGCCTGCGAGAAGATGCAATTTCCCAAGCGCTAGCCAGTGCGGCCAGAGCCACCGTACGGGCATTGGCCGGAGTTCTGCCCCACTCACGAGAATCACACCATCGGCCGGTGATTTATCGAAAAAAGCTTGACGCGTCGCCTTGATAGCGCGCCGCTGTTCGCTTTGCTCGGTGAGGGCCTCGAAGTCAACGTCCTGGAAGATTTTCACAGGCGCCCCTCCGCAGCCTGCTGCGCAAGCCATTGCTTGGCGGACGCGACGACGTTCTCTGTCACCCACTCCTGATGCGTCGCCCAAGATTCCGGGCCCAGTTCAGAGCGACAGCGAGCGAGCTCGAGCTCGACCAGGCGGGTAACGTGCGCGCGCACTTCGTGGGGTTTGCTCATGCAGCCGTCCGTGTCCGCTCAACGTGCTTCTGGATACGGCGCAGGAAGCCTATGCGCGCCGAATCAGTTTCAAGCCGTGCGAAGGTCACGTATAGCTCGTTAGGCACGGCAATGTCCGCGGCAATGTTGCCAAGGGCCTCAGTTGCTGCGCGCTCGCCAGCAAGGTATTCGGTAGGATCCATTGCCCCTCCGATCACGCGGCGGATTTACGCGATTGCGCGATGCACTTCTCGATGTATGCATCGAGTTCGTGCTCGAGAAACACCGTGGTCGCTGGACCAAGTTTGATTGGCTGCGGGAATCCCGGGTCGCTCTTCACCCGTGCCCATAGAGTCGAAAGGCCCATACCGAGCTTTTCGGCGGCTTTGAGTGGACGAAGGCTTTGATAGCTGACGGACATGTGACGCTCCTTGGAGATTGTCTTACCGCGTCCATGAATGTATGTAGCGGTATGTCCGTAGCCTACGAGTGCCGGCGATTTGTCGCGAGGGCGTAATTTCCGGAGATTTTGCTAAAGCACGCTCACGGTCAGAGAATCGAGCCGTTATTGCGCTTCAGGTGTTCACGGAGCCATTGCTCCTTGTCCCGTTCGTTACGGTCACGCACCCTAAGCCTGCGCTGATGCCGCTCCTCGCGGGGAATCAGGCCGTTCGCGCGGTTTGCCAGTTGGACCCGGTCCAGTCGCTTTGCGCCTACTGACCTATTGGCCGCTTCTGCGCACGCTACTGCGACCTGCCACCACCGCGCCACGCGAAAAGCGACCTGCCCCCACCCACTGAACCCACCGAACCATTCGGCGAGATCCCGCGGAACGCGTGCCTCGAACACGTCGCGATCCCGCCTGCGCTTTCCCTTTTTCTGAAACAACTTGCCGAGCGCCTGCGCGTTGGAGGTCAGCTTAGCGCGTTCTTCCGGCGTGTCCGTGAGGAGCGTGACGAAGTTCGCGGGATCGAACTCATGGAGAAGCCAGTGAGCGGCTGCGGCAAATTCGCTGCGATGCGCACTCACATATGCGAGCTTTGCGCGGCTAGTAGTTCGGATCATTCGCCGCCTCTCGCGCCTCGAACCGGCGCATCTGCCATCCCCGGATCTGCACGAGCGCACGGGCCCATTGCCCTGGCGTGAGAACGCGCCATCCAGGCTCAGGGCGCGGCCACATACGCCGCACGCGAAAGCTCTCAATGTCGTCCCAGTTCGGGTTACTTGGATTCGCTGCGGGCGCCGCCGTGTAGAGAGCAACGTATGCCGGCACATTCGCGAGCCGCGCGAGGTGCTGCATTACGCCGGCCGGCTTCTCCTGTCCGATGTCACGGGCAACCTCGACTAGCGCCAATGGAACCTTGGCGCCGTTGTCATACTCTGCAAACAGCACCGAGTCCAGGTCGACCATCGTCAGTGCTTCAGCTTGGTCGGCTCGCAAGTAACGGCCGATCGAAGGGGCGCGATGCCAGATGCCATAGGCACGATCGCGAATTTCGTACTGTTCGAGCCTCATAGTCAGCTCCAAAATGCACGCACAGCGGTGATTGCGGCAGGCGTGCCTACAGATTGTTTTCAGAGATCCCGCGACAGGAGATGCTCCTATGCGTGGCGCGCGTGGTGCACGAGGTCTTGCAGGCTGACGGCGAGTTGTTCCATGTCACGCCTCATGTCGTCCAGCGCGTTTTGCACGGGCAGCCCAGTCGGTTCATCCTCGGGCAATGCCTGAGCCATGAAAGCGAGGGTGTTGTGCATCTTCCAAGCAAGAGCCGATTTCTCGGAGATGAGCTTTTCGAGCCGTTGCAGGACGGCATCGCCCGTCGCGATAGAATTGACAGTAGCCATGATACGAACCTCCACTAAAGGTCGTGTTGTGGTTAGGCAGTCTTGGTGCGCCAACACCTTGACTGCCGCTTTGCCTGATGCCGTCAGGCAACGGTGTTGCAAATCATCTAACGGGCATTCGCCCCGATCGGGATCACGTCCGCGCCGGCCTTCAACCGGTCGAGGTAGTCCGCCCACTGTTGCATCATCACTCGTCGTTGCTTGATGAACTTCGTTCGGTTGTAGGCCGAGCCAAGGTTATCGGGAACCGTGTGCGCGAGTTGGTGCTCAATCACTTCAGGCTTCTGCTCAAGCTCCTCGTGCAAGATCGTTCGCGCCATCGCGCGGAACCCGTGCCCGGTGATCTCCGTACGGGTGTCGTAGCCAAGGCGCCGCAGCGCCGCGTTGATTGCCGCCTCGCTCATCGGCCGCTTGCGATCCCGCGCACCGGGGAACACGTAGTGCCCAGCGCCAGTGAGCGCGTGTAGCTCGCGGAGGATTGCGATCGCTTGGAGCGAGAGCGGCACCAGGTGCTCGGTCTTCGTCTTCGTCACGAGGTAGCGCCATTCGCCCTTATCAAGGTCGAATTGCACCCATTGCGCGTGTCGCAGTTCGCCGGGACGCACGAATAGCAGCGGAGCGAGCTTCAGCGCACAGAGGACGGGAAAGGTGCCGGAGAAGCCATCGAAAGCACGCAGCATCTCTGCGACCTTTGCTGGATCGGTAATTGCAGCAAAATGCGTAGTCTGAGCCGGCGGAATCGCATCAACCAGATCTCGAGCCGGATCGGTCTTGCAGCGGCCCTCTTTGATGCCATACCGAAACACGCGGCTGATTTCGCTCCGCACACGATGCGCCGTGTATCTGGCGCCGCGGCCGTCAATCCGCTTCAGCACCGCGAGAATCTCGGGGGCGTCGACTTCAGTTATCGGCCGGCTGCCGAGCCATGGGAACACATCGCTCTCAAAGCGAGCCAGGGTCTTTTCGTACTGCCCGATCTCGACGACAGTTTTGCGCTCGTTCATCCACCCGTGGGCCACCGCCTCAAAGGTGTTGCTGGCGGCCACGCGAGCCGTCCGCTTCTCGAGACGCTTCGCAACACTTGGATCGACGCCGTCGGCGAGTTTCTTCCGCGCCTCGTCACGCCGCTCGCGCGCCGTCGCCAAACCCACGGCAGGATATACGCCGATCGCCAGCAGCTTCTGCTTCCCGTGCAAGCGATATGCCATGCGCCAGTACTTGGCCCCGTTGGGCTGAACCAACAAATACATGCCGGCACCGTCCGTCAGCTTGTACGGCTTCTCTGCGGGCTTGGCGTTCCGGACGGCTGGATCGGTCAGTGGCATGGCTCTAGTACCAACAACTGCGATGGTCGATACCAACCAATATACCAACAAAACGATGAGATGCAAGGAGATTAAGTTAGACACCACCAAACAAAAAACCCCGCAAAAACAGGGATTTTTGCGGGGCTCTCGTGTTGCCTGAGACGGCACAAGACAATTATTTGGTGCCGGGGACCGGACTCGAACCGGCAAGCCAATCAAGGCGGCGGATTTTCGTCACACTGCTTCTTTCAAAGCCGGCGTCGTCGAAACGAAGCCGTTCGTGCGCTGGACTATGCCTTCGCCGTCGCGCGCGGGCGTGATCGCCGCCCGTGCGCCTTAGGCGCCCCCCGTCTAGTCTCTACACCTTCCTCGCTCGAGCTGTACCGCGAGGCTTGGCTCGGCGTTGCCTCGATGCGCGTCGCGCGTCAGGGGTTTCGCCGAATTTGAAGGGTTCTGCACCGACCGTTTCCGGCCGGGCACTCAATCGTTTAAGTCCGCTATGTTTACCAATTTCATCACCCCGGCAAAAGGGCGGACGCGATTCTACCATTGCTTGCACATTCGCTAGCTGATTCACGCGCATTGCATCGCGATGCAGCATGTCGGCCCGCACCGTCCGCGCCCCGATTCATCCGCCGTCGTCGACATCGACACGACACCTTCATCGATTTCGTCCCGCGCCGCAGCATCCGCCGATACAATCGAATCCGCACCGCTCGCCGGGCGTCAAACGTCTGAGGTTTGTATCGTGTTTCTTGCGAAACAAACGGCTCGGACGTCATCGCGAAGTCACAAACGTTTTCGATAATTTTCCCGCCGAAAACGTTTACATCGCGTAACTTCATGACCCCGACCATCAAGGACGTCGCCGCGCTCGCCGGCTTCTCGATCGCCACCGTCTCGCGCGCGATCAACGCGCCGCACACCGTCAGCCCCGCCACGCTGGCGACGATCCGCACCGCCATCGACACGCTGCAGTTCCGCCCGAGCCCGCTCGGCCGGCAGTTGCGCGGCGAGCGCACGCGGCTCGTCGGCGTCGTCGTGCCGACGCTGTCGAACCCGGTATTCGCCGACTGCCTGCAAGGCATCGACGAACTCGCGACCGCGGCCGGTTTCAAGCTGATCCTGATGACGACCGAATACGACGCGGCACGCGAGCGCCATGCGATCGAGACGCTGCGCGAGCAGCGCGTCGAAGGGCTGATCCTGACCGTCGCCGATGCGGACACGCATCCGCTGCTCGACATGCTCGACCGCGACGGCCCGCATTACGTGCTGATGCACAACGACACGCAACGCCGCCCGTCGGTGTCGGTCGACAACCGCCGCGCCGCCTATGACGGCGTCCGTCTGCTGACCGCGCGCGGCCATCGCCGCGTGCTGATGCTGGCCGGCTCGCTCGCCGCGTCGGATCGCGCACGCCAGCGCCATCTCGGCTACGCGCAGGCACTCGAGGAAGCCGGCGTCGCGACGTTGCCGCCGGTCGAAGTCGACTTCAACGCGGCCGAGTTGCCCGACGCGGTGCTCGCGCACCTCACCGCGCAGGCCACGCGCCCGACCGCCCTCTTCTGCAGCAACGACCTGCTCGCGATGGTCGTCATGCGCGGCCTGCGTCGCGCGGGCTTCTCGATTCCCGACGACCTGTCGGTGCTCGGCTTCGACGGCATCGCGATCGGCGAGCTGCTCGCGCCGCCGCTCGCGAGCGTCGCGACGCCGAACCAGGACATCGGCCGTCATGCATGGCAACGCCTCGTCGAATGCATCGGCGGCGCGACGATCGAGCGCACGTCGCTGATCCTGCCGCACACGGTGCGCGACGGCGCGACGGTCGCACCGCCGGCAGTCGACCTTCAGTTTCACCAAGCCTGAACGCGCGCGCCGCGCCAGCGTGCGCGGTGCGGCGACATACCCTTACCCCGCCCGGAGACCCACCGTGTCCTTTCGCCTGACCTCGCTGCTGCGCGTGCTCGCGGCACCCATCGCCTGCGCCGCGCTCGTCGCGTTCGCACCCGCTGCCCACGCCGACGAAACCGCGATCTGCTACAACTGCCCGCCCGAATGGGCCGACTGGGCCGCGCAGATCGCGGCGATCAAGCAGAAGACCGGCATCCGCGTGCCGTTCGACAACAAGAACTCGGGCCAGGCGATCGCCCAGCTGATCGCCGAGCAGAAGAGCCCGGTCGCCGACGTCGTCTATCTCGGCGTGTCGTCGGCATTCCAGGCGAAGGACAAGGACGTGATCGCGCCGTACAAGCCCGCGCACTGGAACGACATCCCCGCGAACCTGAAGGACCCGCAGGGCTACTGGTTCGCGATCCACTCGGGCACGCTCGGCTTCTTCGTGAACAAGGACGCGCTCGACGGCAAGCCGGTCCCGCGCTCGTGGGCCGACTTGCTGAAGCCCGAATACAAGGGCATGGTCGGCTACCTCGATCCGTCGAGCGCGTTCGTCGGCTATGCGGGCGCGGTCGCCGTCAACCAGGCGCTCGGCGGCAGCCTCGACAACTTCAAGCCGGCGCTGGACTGGTTCCGCAAGCTGAAGGCCAACGCACCGATCGTGCCGAAGCAGACCGCGTATGCGCGCGTGCTGTCCGGCGAGATTCCGATCCTGCTCGACTACGACTTCGACGCGTATCGCGCGAAGTACAAGGATCACGCGAACGTCGAGTTCGTGATTCCGAAGGAAGGCACGATCGCGGTGCCGTACGTGATGAGCCTCGTCAAGGGCGCGCCGCACGATGCGAACGGCAGGAAGGTGCTCGACTTCGTGCTGTCCGACGAAGGCCAGAAGCTGTGGGCCAACGCATACCTGCGTCCGGTGCGCGCGCAGACGCTCGGCGCCGACGTCGCCGCGAAGTTCCTGCCGGCGAGCGAATACGCCCGGGCGAAATCGGTCGACTTCGGCAAGATGGCGGCCGGTCAGCAAGCGTTCGGCCAGCAATACCTGCAAGTGATGCAGTAAGCGCCGGACTCAAGCCATGCTCGACCTGACTTTCCCGCTGCGCTGGCGCGTCGCGCTCGTCGCGCCGGCGCTCGCGGTGTTCGCCGCGTTCTGGCTGCTGCCGATGGCGGCGCTCGTGCGGGTGTCCGCCGACGGCGCCTTCCTCACGCAGTACGGGGCGCTGCTCGGCAACGCGCGCTACATGAAGAGCCTCGGCGAAACGGTCGCGTTGTCGGGCGGCGTCACGCTCGCGACGCTCGCGCTGTCGACGATCTCGGGCCTGCTGCTCGCGCGCCGCGAATTCGCCGGCAAGCGCGTGCTGCTCGCGCTGCTCACCTTTCCGCTTGCATTCCCGGGCGTCGTGGTCGGCTTCATGGTGATCATGCTCGCCGGCCGGCAAGGGCTGATCGGGATGCTGTCCGCGAAGCTGACCGGCGACAAGTGGGTGTTCGCGTATTCGGTCGCCGGGCTGTTCGTCGGCTACCTGTACTTCTCGATTCCGCGCGTGATCGTCACGGTGATCGCGGCCGCGTCGAAGCTCGACGCGTCGCTCGAGGAAGCGGCGCGCTCGCTCGGCGCGTCGCCGTGGCGCATCTTCGTCGACATCGTGCTGCCGGCGCTCGCGCCGGGCCTGATCGCGGCCGGCGCGATCTGCTTCGCGACCGCGATGGGCGCGTTCGGCACCGCCTTCACGCTCGCCACCGACCTGAACGTGCTGCCGATGACGATCTACACCGAGTTCACGCTGAACGCGAACATCGCGACGGCGGCCGGCCTGTCGATCGTGCTCGGCATCGTCACCTGGGCCGTGCTCGCGCTCGCGCGCCGGTTCACCGGCCACACCGCCGCGGCCGCGGCCTGAGGATTTCTTCATGCAATCGCTTTCCGGTTCATCCGCGCCGTCGCCGGCGCCCGCCCCGTCGCATGCGAACGGCGCCGCACGCCGCGCGCCGCGCGTGTCGGGCGCGCGTGCGATCGCCGCGCTGCAATGGGGCGTCACGCTGCTGCTGTGCGCGTTCCTGATCGTGCCCGTCGTGATGTCGGTGCTCGCGGGCCTCACCGTCAACTATTTCCGCGGGCTGTCGAGCGGCCTCACGCTGCGCTGGCTCGAACAGGTGTGGCAGCAATACCAGGGCTCGGTCGCGCTGTCGCTCGGCGTCGCGTTCGCGACGCTCGCGATCGTGCTCGTCGTCGGCGTGCCGGCCGGCTATGCGCTCGCGCGCAGCAAGAACCGCGTCGCCCGCGTGATCGAGGAGGCGCTCGTGCTGCCGGTCGCGCTGCCGGGCCTCGCGTCGGCGCTCGCGCTGCTGGTCGTGTACGGCGGCTTCACCGCGTTCCGGATGAGCCTGTGGTTCATCGTCGTCGGCCACGTCGTGTTCACGCTGCCGTTCATGGTGCGCGCGGTCGCGGCCGTCGCCGCCGGCGCCGACCTGCGCACGATCGAGGAAGGCGCGGCGAGCCTCGGCGCGTCGTTCGTCACGCGCTTCGTCACGATCGTGCTGCCGAACCTGCGCCCCGGCATCGTCGCGGGCGCGCTCGCGGTGCTCACGCTGTCGATCGGCGAATTCAACCTGACGTGGATGCTGCATACGCCCGATACGAAGACCCTGCCCGTCGGTCTCGCCGACACCTATGCATCGCTGCGCCTCGAAGTCGGCAGCGCGTACACGATCGTGTTCCTGCTGATGACGCTGCCGCTTCTCGTCGCGATGCAGTGGCTCGGCGTCGATCCGTCCGGCACGCGCGCGCCGAAGCGTCGCCCGCGCTGACCCTGCGTTGACTTTCCCGCTCCCATGAAACTCGATTCCACTCCCATCACCCTGACCCGCTGCGCGAAGACGTTCCGCGGCACGCGCGTGCTCGAACCGCTCGACCTGTCGATCGGCGCGGGCGAGACGCTCGTGCTGCTCGGCCCGTCGGGCTGCGGCAAGACGACGACGCTGCGCCTGATCGCCGGCCTCGACACGCCGGACGCCGGCGGCACGATCCGGTTCGGCGGCGACGACGTGACCGCGCTGCCGATCGAGCGTCGCCAGGTCGGCATGGTGTTCCAGAACTACGCGCTGTTCCCGAACCTGACGGTGCGCGGCAACGTCGGCTACGGGCTGAAGATCCGCAAGACCGAGCCGCGCGCGCTGCGCGAACGCGTCGACGAATTGCTCGCGATGATGCGGCTCGACGCGCATGCGGACAAACCGGTCGATCAGCTGTCGGGCGGCCAGCGCCAGCGTGTCGCGCTGGCGCGCGCGCTCGCGGTGCGCCCGCGCGTGCTGCTGCTCGACGAGCCGCTGACCGCGCTCGACGCGAAACTGCGCGACGTGCTGCGCCGCGAGATGAACGCGCTGCTGCGCGAACTCGGCGTGACGACCGTGTACGTGACGCACGACCAGGCCGAGGCGATGGAGCTCGGCGACCGGATCGTCGTGATGGGCGCGGGCCGCATTGAGCAGATCGGCACGCCGCGCGACATCTATTACCGGCCGGCGAACCGCACGGTCGCGCAGTTCATCGGCACGCTGAACCGGCTTGCGGGACAATGGCGCGACGGCGCGCTCGTGACGACCGGTGGCTCGATCGTCACGCCGCACGCCGCCGACGAGTGGTTCTTCCGCCCGGAGGATGCGCAGCTCGCCGATCCCGCGCGTGCGCCGCTGCGCGGTGCGATCGGCGCGTGCGCGTTCCTCGGCGAGCGCACGCGGCTGACGATCGAGCAGGCGGCGCCCGACGCACTCGTGATCGACGTGCCGGGCCGCATCGAGCTCGCGCGCGGCACGGCGGTCGGCCTCACGATCGCGGCGGAAGGCCTGATCGCACTCGCCGCGTAACACCGCCCCACGATAACCAGAGATTCCGAGGAACGACGATGCTGCTTGCTCAAATCAGCGATCTCCACATCAAGCGTCCGGGCCAGCTCGCGTACCGGCGCGTCGACACCGCCGCCGCGCTCGCGCGCTGCATCGCGAAGCTGAACGCGCTGGTGCCGCGTCCCGACGCGGTGCTCGTCACGGGCGACCTGACCGACTTCGGTCACGACGACGAATACCGCCATCTTCGCGACCTGCTCGCGCCGCTCGAGATTCCGTATTATCTGATGGTCGGCAATCACGACGATCGCACGGGGTTGCGCCGCGCGTTCGCGGATCGTCCCGAATTGCAGGACGGCGAATTCGTGCAGTACGCGCTCGACGTCGGCGCCGTGCGCGTGCTCGCGCTCGATTCGCAGGTGCCCGGCGCGAGCCCCGGCGACCTGTGCGATGCGCGGCTCGCGTGGCTCGCCGCGCAGCTCGACGCCGCACGCGACCGGCCGGTGATCGTCGCGCTGCACCATCCGCCGTTCGCCTCCGGGATCGGGCACATGGACGCGCTGCGCCTCGCCCCCGCCGCCGCCGCGAAACTCGATGCGCTGCTGCGCGGCCATCCGAACGTGGAACGCGTGCTGTGCGGCCACGTGCACCGGACGATGTTTACGCGCTTCGGCGGCACGCTCGCGTCGGCCGTGCCGGCGCCCGCGCATCAGGTCGCGTTCGACCTGCGCGCGGACGCGCCGTCCGCGTTCCGGCTCGAGCCGCCCGCATTCGCGGTGCACGCTTATACGCCGGAAGCGGGAATGATGTCCCATCACGTGTACGTGGACGAAGGCGACGGGCCTTACCCGTTCTATGAGCCGAGCGGCGAACTGGTCGGCTGAAGGCGCGCGTCGCGCGCGATGACGGGCGGCTGCGAGCGGTCGCGGCCGATAGCGGCCGGTCACGCCCCGGCCGCCTGGCGGCACGGCCGGCAGGATTCACCGTGCTCCGGTATGATCGGCACCCTCGATCGGCGCCCGGCCGCCTGCGCAGCCGACGCCGTGCCGCGCGCCCACGCCGCCCAACTCCGTTCCGTTGCCGCCATGTCCGCCGCCTCCACCGACCGTCCGACCGATGCCGCCTCGCCCCACTACTCGCGCAGCCTGCTGTTGCTGCTCGCGACGATCGCGGGCGTGTCGGTCGCGAACATCTATTACAACCAGCCGCTGCTCGACAGCTTCCGCTCGGCCTTTCCCGACGGCGCGTCGTGGATCGGCGCGGTGCCGACCGCGACGCAACTCGGCTATGCGGCCGGCATGTTCCTGCTCGCGCCGCTCGGCGACCGTTTCGATCGTCGCGGGCTGATCCTGATGCAGATCGCGGGCCTGTCGATCGCGCTGATCGTGGCCGCGACCGCGCCGTCGCTGGCGGTGCTCGCCGCCGCGAGCCTCGCGATCGGCGTGCTCGCGACGATCGCGCAGCAGGCCGTGCCGTTCGCGGCCGAAATCGCGCCGCCGGCCGAGCGCGGGCATGCGGTCGGCACCGTGATGAGCGGCCTGCTGCTCGGCATCCTGCTGGCGCGCACGGCGGCCGGCTTCGTCGCCGAATATTTCGGTTGGCGGGCGGTGTTCGGTGCATCGGTCGCGGCGCTCGTCGCGCTGGCCGCGGTGATCGTGCTGCGGCTGCCGCGCAGTTCGCCGACGTCGACGCTGTCGTACGGCAAGCTGCTCGGCTCGATGTGGCACCTCGCGGTCGAACTGCGCGGGCTGCGCGAGGCATCGCTGACCGGCGCCGCGCTGTTCGCCGCGTTCAGCGCGTTCTGGCCGGTGCTCACGCTGCTGCTCGCCGGCGCGCCGTTCCACCTCGGCCCGCAAGCCGCAGGTCTCTTCGGGATCGTCGGCGCGGCGGGTGCGCTGGCCGCGCCATACGCCGGCCGTTTCGCGGACCAGCGCGGCCCGCGCGCGATCATCTCGCTCGCGATCGCACTGCTCGCGGCGTCGTTCGTGATTTTCGCGCTGTCGGGGACGAGCCTCGTCGGGCTCGTGATCGGCGTGATCGTGCTGGATGTCGGCGTGCAGGCCGCGCAGATCTCGAACCAGTCGCGCATCTATGCGCTGAAGCCCGAGGCGCGCAGTCGCGTCAACACCGTGTACATGGTGTGCTATTTCATCGGCGGCGCGCTCGGCTCGTCGGCCGGCGTCGCCGCGTGGCACGCGTTCGGCTGGACCGGCATGTGCGCGACCGGCCTGCTGTTTGCCGCGCTCGCCGGCTGGTCCCACCATCGCGGCGCACGGCGCGGCTGAACGCCGCCGCGCGCGCCGGCGTCACGCGTCGGCGCGGGACGCGGCCGGTTCGCCGGCCGGCGGAAGCGTGAATGCCGGCGCGGGATCCATGACCGCGGCCGGGTCCACGACGGCGCCCGGTGCCGGCACCGCAAGCGGTACCGCGGAAGGCGCGAGGATCGGCGCCGGGTCCGGCATCGCGGCCTGATCCGGCACGGACGCCGCCCCCGCCGCCGGTTCGGCGGCCACGGTCACCGGGGCCGATGAAGCGTCGGCCGCCGCGCGCGCCGCGGGCCGGCGCGCGGGATCGAACACGAACGACAGCCCGACGCTGCCGAGGATCGCGACCGTCGCGATCACGGTCGCCGTCGTCACGGGCTCGCCGAGCATCAGCGCGCCGAGCGCGACCGCGACGATCGGGTTCACGTACATGCAGCTGCTCGCGATGATCGGGCTCGTATGGCGGATCAGGTAGCCGTACGCGACGTACGCGGCCATCGTGCAGAACACCATCAGGTACACGAACGCGAACACCGGGCCGACCGCGACCTGCTCGATGCGCTCGCCCATCAGCCATGCGGCGATCGTGGACATCAACCCACCCAGGCCGATCTGCAGCGACGTCGACAGGAACAGGTCCGACGGCAGCTTGAGCCGCGTCGCGAGATGCGCGCCGCCCGCCCAGAAGAGTGCGCCGGCGAGCACGCAGATCGTGCCGAGCGCCGAGTTCGCGGCGCCCGCGCCGCCCGAATTCAGCACGACGATGCCGACCATCCCGAGCGCGACGGCCGCCCACTCGCCCTTCGACACCGGACGCCCGGCCACCGCCGCGATCACGGTCGCGAACAGCGGCACCGTCGCGACCATCACCGCGGCCGAGCCGCTGCTGACGGTGCGCATCCCGAGCGCGATCGTGCCGGACGACAGCGCGACCAGCATCGTGCCGACGATCGCCGAGTTGCGGATTTCCAGCAGCGTCGGCCATTCGGGCTTGCGACGCAGCGCGAAGATGAACAGGCCGATCCCGCCGAGCAGGTTGCGCAGCCCCGACAGCAGCAACGGCGGGAACGACTGCAACGCGAAATGCAGGCCGCTGTAGGTCGAACCCCAGACGAAATAGATGAATACCAGGGCCAGTGCGACGCGGCCGCCGCGGCTTTGCGGCAGGCGGATCCGGATCGGCAGGCGGGCGAGGAAATCGAGGAGGCGGTCGAGCGGTGTCATCGATCAGCCCGCCCGCACGACGTGTCGCGTGCTCCGCTGAAAGACGCCGGCGATGCCGGCAAACGGCCCTGACGGGACCAGGAAGGCGGAGACGAACGTGCGGAACGACATGGCAGTGCGAACGGCGACGAATAAGAACCGGCAAGCGGCGGCAGAGGGTCAACAAAACGTGCGCAGACCGCTTCGGTTGCGCACGCTCGGCATTATGGCATCACGGATTCGAAAGCATCATCGGACCTGTCTGAAAGGATATCGACTGACGTTTCGGCGCGACATTTTTCGGCATCCGGACGAACCGAATCCGGAGCCGGAAACGGGCTGCACGGGCGTCGCGGACATCGCCCGACGCCCTTCCCCGCCCATCGCGATCGATACATCTGCCTGACGGCCAGTCATGCGTCGCGGGTGTTGCTTCGCGCTTATCGTGACGGTCGGCCTGCCGATCCGGTCGCCGACATTTTGTCCGTTCAACCCGCACACATCCATACAAAATTTTGTATAATTCCACCATCCTTCCGCCGAAGCCGGTCGTCTTCGTCGGCAGCGCGCTGGATGCGCTTCGCGGCTTTCCGCTGGCGGCGCGCCGCGAGGCCGGCCACCAGATCGACCAGGTGCAGCGCGGCCTGACGCCCGACGACTGGAAGCCGATGCGCACCATCGGTGTCGGCGTGCGGGAAATTCGCCTGCGCGATGCGAGCGGCGCATTCCGGATCATCTATGTCGCGACCTTCGCGGACGCGATCTACGTGCTGCACTGCTTCCGCAAGCAATCGGCGCGCACCTGCAAGGCCGACGTCGAACTGGCCGCCCGGCGCTATCGCGCATTGACGATCGAGAGGAAACGATGAGCAACGAACGCTATACGAATGTCTGGGACGCCATCGAGAGCCAGCCGGCCGAGGCCGAGAACATGAAGCTGCGCTCCGAGCTGATGATCGCGCTCAAGCAGCGCATCGCGCAGCTCGAACTCAGCCAGGCCCAGGCCGCGAAACAGCTTGGCGTCACGCAGCCGCGCGTGTCCGATCTGCTGCGCGGCAAGATCAACCTGTTCGGGCTCGACGCGCTCGTGAACATGGCGGCGGCGGTCGGCCTGCGCGTCGATCTGCAAGTGCGCTAATCGGCGTGACGCACCCGTGAAGCACGGCGGGCGCGGCCGTGCCCCGCCGCTCACGATCCGCCGAACCAGTTGTAGCCCTGATCGACCCAGTAGCCGCCCGGGTAGGTATCGGTCACGAAGATTTCCATGATGTGCTTCGGATTCTTGTAGCCGAGCTTGGTCGGCATCCGCAGCTTCATCGGAAAGCCGAATTCGGGCGGCAGGCGGCGGCCGTCGTAATCGAATGCGAGCAGCGTTTGCGGATGCAGCGCGGTCGGCATGTCGATGCTTTCGTAGTAATCGTCCGCGCATTTGAAGCCGACGTATTTCGCGTGCGTATCGGCGCCGACGCGTGCCAGAAACGCGCCGAACGGCGTGCCGCCCCAGCGGCCGATCGCGCTCCACCCTTCCACGCAGATGTGCCGCGTGATCTGCTCCGCGTGCGGCAGCGCATACAGCTCGTCGAGCGTCCACACGCGCTTGCCCGTCACCCGGCCCGACAGCACGAGCCGGTACGTCGATGCGTCGACGTGCGGCACGTCGTCGATGCCGTAATACGCGTTGAACGGAAACGGCCGCGTGATGTCGGCCTCGGTATAGGTCGGTGCGAGCCGCTCGCCGCTGAACAGCCAGGCCTGCACGCGATCGTTCATGCGCGACACCTTCTCGAGGAACGCGTTGACCGATGCGTCGTCCTGCAGCGTGCAGCCGGTCAGCATCGTCAGGCCGCCGAGCGTCAGCACGCGCCGGTTGAAGAGGCGCCGCGACGGCATCTCGAGTTCGCGGCGCACGTCGAGCTCGAGCGACTTGCGGTCGAGCGTCCAGCTCGGCCGACCGCGGTTGTTTCCGGATTCCGACATGATGAGTTCCTTCGCCCGCGGCGTGCGGGTCAGCGGCCGCGCAGCATCGCGAGCAGCGAGCGCGGCACCAGCAGCGCCATCGCGACGTGTACGACGAAAAACGCGACGAGCAGCGACATCGCCCAGAAGTGCACGACGCGCGCGTTGTCGTAACCGCCGAACAGCTCGCGCAGCAGCGGAAACTGCACGGACTTCCAGATCGTGAGCCCCGACAGCACCAGCACGATCAGATCGACGATCGCGGTCAGGTACGCGGCACGCTGCACCGCGTTGTAGACGCTCAGGTCGTCGTGCGACAACCGGCCGCCCAGCGCCGCGCGCACGTCGCGCCATATCGACGCCGGCGTGACCGGCAGCATCTTGCGCGCGAGGCGGCCCGTCGCGATCGACATCGCGAGGTAGAACAGCCCGTTGCCGACCAGCAGCCACATCGCCGCGAAATGCCATTGGAGTGCGCCGCCCAGCCAGCCGCCGAGCGTGATGCCGTGTGCGAACGTGAACGGCGGATAGATCGGCGACGCATCGTAGATGCGCCAGCCGGACAGTGCCATCAGGATCGCCGCGAGCGCATTGAGCCAGTGGCTCACACGCACCCACAGCGGATGAATGTTGCGCGCGGGCGGCGTGGCAGCCGTGCGCCCGGCAGCGGGAACGGTTTGCATGGTGAAGACTCCCGGAACGTAGCGGCGGTGCGCGATGCGCGGGCGGCCTCGTGTACCGCACGCGCGGGCCGCGCCCCGCCCGCGTCGGTCAGTTCGACGGCGCCATCTTGTCGCCCGACATCGACTTGCCCATCGCGTCGTGCGACATCGCGTCCTTCTTCATCGCGTGCTTCTTCATCGCGTCTTTCTTCATCGCGCCGTCCTTCGCCATCGCGTCGTGGCCCATCGCATCCTTCGACATCGACGCGCCTTCCTTCGACATCGCGTCGTTCTGCGCATACGCACCCGTTGCGACCATGGCGAAACCGGCGACACAGGCTGCGATCAGTACTTTTTTCATGACATCTCTCCGAAACATGGGTTTGAGGAGCCGAATAGACGGAGGACGTCGCGGGATATGACAGTCGTTTCGAGAATTTTTTTCAGGGACTGCCGAAACCGCTGCAATGCTGCACCGCGCCGTCATCGTCAGCCGTGCCGCAGGGCCGTGCGGCGGTGTCATGCATCGCGGCTTGCGCGGCGGGCGCACCGCCCGCATTGCTGCAACTGCACCGCGGCCACCGGTCTGCCACCGGTTGAAACCGCCGCGAAGCCAGTGTATCGTGTGCGCTGCTAACGCGGGGGTCCTGCAATGCGTTCGGTCAAACAACCGGCATTGCGGGTGAGAAATACCCTTTGAACCTGATCTGGATAATGCCAGCGCAGGGAAGCGTACGGATTTCGCCGCCATCCTTCTGACGAAATCCGCCGCCTCACCAAGCCTCGTCTCCTGCTTAGCTCGAGCCCCACATTCGTCAAGGGCTCCGGGCAAGCGCCGTGGCGCCTGTCCGGCGCTCACACAGGAGATTGCATGAACGCCAATCCGAAGTTTCTGTCCGCGGACGCCCACGTCGACGCCGCCGCCGTCGCCCCGCTGCCCAATTCGCGAAAGGTTTATGTAACCGGCTCGCAGCCCGACATCCGCGTGCCGATGCGTGAAATCACGCAGGCCGACACCCCGACCGGCTTCGGCGGCGAAAAGAACCCGCCGATCTACGTGTACGACACGTCGGGCCCCTACACCGATCCGGACGCGAAGATCGACATCCGCGCCGGCCTGCCGGCACTGCGCCAGCGCTGGATCGAGGCGCGCGGCGACACCGAGGTGCTCGACGGCCTGTCGAGCCGATACGGCCTCGAGCGCGCGGCCGACCCGGCCACCGCCGACCTGCGTTTCCCGGGCCTGCACCGCAACCCGCGCCGCGCGCAAGCCGGCAAGAACGTCACGCAGATGCACTACGCGCGTCAGGGCATCATCACGCCGGAAATGGAATACATCGCGATCCGCGAGAACCAGCGCCGCGCCGAGTACATCGAGAGCCTCAAGTCGAGCGGCCCGAACGGCGCGAAGCTCGCCGCGATGATGGGCCGCCAGCACCCGGGCCAGGCGTTCGGCGCCGCGGCCTTCGGCGCGAACGCACTCGCCGAGATCACCCCCGAGTTCGTGCGCGAGGAAGTCGCGCGCGGCCGCGCGATCATCCCCGCGAACATCAACCACCCGGAATCCGAGCCGATGATCATCGGCCGCAACTTCCTCGTGAAGATCAACGCGAACATCGGCAACTCGGCCGTCACGTCGTCGATCGGCGAGGAAGTCGACAAGATGACGTGGGCGATCCGCTGGGGCGGCGACACGGTGATGGACCTGTCGACCGGCAAGCACATCCATGAAACGCGCGAGTGGATCATCCGCAACAGCCCGGTGCCGATCGGCACGGTGCCGATCTACCAGGCGCTCGAGAAGGTCAACGGCAAGGCCGAGGACCTGACCTGGGAAATCTTCCGCGACACGCTGATCGAACAGGCCGAGCAAGGCGTCGACTACTTCACGATCCACGCGGGCGTGCGCCTGCAGTACGTGCCGCTCACGGCGAACCGGATGACGGGCATCGTGTCGCGCGGCGGCTCGATCATGGCGAAGTGGTGCCTCGCGCATCACAAGGAAAGCTTCCTGTACGAACACTTCGAAGAGATCTGCGAGATCATGAAGGCGTACGACGTGAGCTTCTCGCTCGGCGACGGCCTGCGTCCCGGCTCGATCTACGACGCGAACGACGAAGCGCAGCTCGGCGAACTGAAGACGCTCGGCGAGCTCACGCAAATCGCGTGGAAGCACGACGTGCAGGTGATGATCGAAGGCCCCGGCCACGTGCCGATGCAGCTGATCAAGGAGAACATGGATCTCCAGCTCGACTGGTGCAAGGAAGCGCCGTTCTACACGCTCGGGCCGCTGACCACCGACATCGCACCGGGCTACGACCACATCACGTCGGGCATCGGCGCCGCGATGATCGGCTGGTTCGGCACCGCGATGCTGTGCTACGTGACGCCGAAGGAGCACCTCGGGCTGCCGAACAAGGACGACGTGAAGGAAGGGATCATCACGTACAAGCTCGCCGCGCACGCGGCCGACCTGGCCAAGGGTCACCCCGGCGCGCAGGTGCGCGACAACGCGCTGTCCAAGGCGCGTTTCGAGTTCCGCTGGGAAGACCAGTTCAACATCGGCCTCGATCCGGACAAGGCGCGCGAATTCCACGACGAGACGCTGCCGAAGGATTCGGCGAAGGTCGCGCACTTCTGCTCGATGTGCGGCCCGCACTTCTGCTCGATGAAGATCACGCAGGACGTGCGCGAGTTCGCGGCACAGCAAGGCGTGTCGGAAACCGAGGCGCTGAAGAAGGGGATGGAGGTCAAGGCGGTCGAGTTCGTGAAGACCGGCGCCGAGATTTATCACCGCCAGTAAGTCGGCAGGCGAACGCGGCGGTCCGCGCGGACCGCTTCGCTTCGTGACGCACGGCAGGAAGCCCGCTTTCGAGCGGGCTTTTTTTTGCCTTCGCGCGCATGCCGTGTGCCTGCCGGCGCACGCGAAACAATTGATTACGAAACCGCTCGAGCCTTAACAAGTCCTTACAGCAGCGCCACCGGGCGACGCGTAGATTGAATTCATGCGCGGCCGTCAGGCGGCCGCGCGACCTCCGTTCACTACCACAAGGACAGCGATCATGAACCATTCGATTCGGCGTTTTGGGGTATGCGCGCTGCTCGTCGCGACGGTGGCCAGCCTTTCGGCCTGCGATTCGATGACGCGGCGCCAGCGCGATACCGCGATCGGTGCGGGTGTCGGCGGCGTCGCCGGCGCGGCGATCGGCGGCAACGCGCTGTCGACGCTGGGCGGCGCGGCAGCAGGCGGCATCATCGGCAACCAGGTCGGCAAATAAGCCGACCGGCTTACCCGGCTGCCGCGCGACGCGCGGCAAGTTCCGGCCTGACGGCGTTTCCGCACTGCGGAAGCGCCGTTTTTCACATGCGGCGCCGCAACACGCCGCAGCGGCCCGGAAATGATCCGTTACCGTTTAGCGCACCTTGTCATCGCCGCGCGGCCTAAGCTTAAGCATCTGCCGATTGCCGGCTCCGCCGGAGAGACATCATGAACAGGACCCTCGTCGCCGCGGCGCTCGCGTGCACGACGCTCGCCGGCTGTTACTACCCTTACGGCTACTATCCGTCCGGCTATTACACGGCGGCGCCCGTGCAGCCCGCGCCCGTCTATGTCGATCCGGGCCCGGCGTACTACTATCCGGCGCCCGCCTATGCCCCGGCCTGGGGCGGTTACTGGGGGCCCGCGGTGTCGCTCAACTTCGGCTTCGGCGGACGCGGCGGCTGGCACCATCACTGAACGATCGCGCCGGCCGGTTCGCGACCGAGGCGAGCGGATTTCCCGGTTCTTGCCATTTCATCCGATCGTGAAACGACGGCACGGGAACGCGGTGTAAGATTCCTCGCATCCCGTCCCCTCGCCCGCCACGCTCAATGTCGCCCAAGAACGCCTTTCTGCTGACCGTCCTCGCTGCCCTGTGGGGCGCGTCGTTCCTGTTCATCCGGATCGGCGTCGCCGACTTCGGTGTCGCGCCGCTGATGGCGCTGCGCGTGGGCATCGGCGCGCTGTTTCTCGCAGGATTCGCGCTGACGCGCTTCAGGCCCGCCGAGCTCGGCGCGCAGTTGCGCCGTCGCGCGTGGCCGTTGTTCGTCGTTGGCGCGCTGAACTCGGGCATCCCGTTCTGCCTGTTCGCGTTCGCCGAACTGACGCTGTCGGCCGGCGTGACGTCGGTGATCAACGCAACGACGCCGCTGTGGGGCGCGCTCGTCGCCTATCTGTGGCTGAAGGACAAGCTGTCGCTGCCGCGCGCGCTCGGCCTCGTGATCGGCTTTGCCGGCGTCCTCACGCTCGTGTGGGATCAGATCGCGAACGCGCACGGCAGCACCGGCGCCAACGCGACCGCGCTCGCCGCCGCCGCCGCGCTCGGCGCGACGCTGCTGTACGGCATCGCGGCCAACTACACGAAGCGCACGCTCAGCGGCGTCGATCCGCTCGTCAACGCGACCGGCAGCATGATCGGCTCGACCGTGCTGCTGGCGCCGTTCGCGATCGCGACCTGGCCCGCCGCAGCCGTCAGCGCGCATGCGTGGGGCGCCGTGCTCGCGCTCGGCATCGCCTGCACGGGCATCGCGTATTTCATCTTCTTCCACCTGATCGCGCACATCGGCCCGGCCCGCGCGATTACCGTGACGTTCGTGATCCCGGTGTTCGGCCTGCTGTGGGGCGCGCTGTTCCTCAGCGAACACGTATCGCTCGTGATGATCGAAGGCTGCGCGATCGTGCTCGTCGGCACCGCGCTCGCCACCGGCGTGATCAAGCGGATTCCCGGGCTGCGCCCGCGCGGCGGCGAAGCGGCCTGAGCGGCCGGCGTGGCCGGCACCCCGCCGGTGCGGGTTGCCCGCCACGCGCCGGCCGCCAATCCGCGAGCGCCGCCGGTCGACCGATTCGAGTTTCGCCTGATGGCGATGCAACCGCCCGGATTTGTCGCTTTGCCGCATTCTTCGCGCGCGATGCACGCGGCATATTTGGAGCCGTCGCCGCACACACGGCCCGGTGGCCCTTGCGTGTCACGCGCCGGGCGGATGACCCCTTCCAGCCGTCGGTGTAGCGTTTGCGTCTGGAGTTACCCTGATACGCGCGCCGCACCATTCCCGTTACACTCGGATCACTCATCCGCAGAAGGCGGTTACGATGCACCACGTTCTTTCGCGTCCACCTGCGCGTGCGACGGCTTCTGCGTGGCGCGCACGATACCGCCCCCCGATCGCCCCAGGGCACCGTTGACATGAAGCCCTCCCGCGACCTCTCGCTCGACTCCCTGCTCGAACGCCTCACGCCGACGCCCAGCGGCTGGATCGCCACGTATCGCGAAACGACGCTGCGCAGCGTGTTTCAACCGGTGCTGTCAATCACGCACAAGCGCGTGGTCGGCTACGAAGCGCTGCTGCGCGTCGTGGACGAGAACGGCGCGCTGGTTTCGCCGGTCGCGCTATTCGACAAGACGCGTGCCGCTGCCGACGCGTTGCTGCTCGACCGGCTCGCCCGCTGCCTGCATACGGCCAATTTCGTCGCGCAAGGCATCGGCGACGGCTGGCTGTTCCTGAACGTGACGCCGCGCGTGCTCGATTCCGGCCTCGTGCAGCGCGAATTCGTCGAGGCGCTGTGCCGTCATTTCGCGCTGCCGCCGAACCGCATCGTGCTGGAAGTCGTCGAGCAGCCGGCGCGCGATGAAGCCGCGCTCGCCCGCACGATCGACATGATCCAGCACCGGGATTTCCTGATCGCGATCGACGATTTCGGCACGGGGTTCTCCAATTTCGACCGCGTGTGGCGCGCACGGCCCGATATCGTCAAGCTCGATCGATCGCTCGTCGAACGCGCGAACGCGTCGGCCGACGATCGCCGCATCATGCATCACCTGGTATCGATGCTCCATCAGGCCGGCGCGATGGTGCTCGCCGAGGGCGTCGAAAGCGACGACGCGCTGCAGATGCTGATGGAGGCCGATATCGATTTCGTCCAGGGCTTCCAGTTCGGCCAGCCCGATGCATCGATCGCGCACGCGAGCGCCGCGGCGCCCGCGATGCTCGACGCCGCGTGGCAACGCTACATCGCCCACCGGCATACGCCGGCGATCGCCGAGCAGCCGGGCTTCGACGCGATCGAGCGGCTCGTGCTCGCCGGCGCGGCCGCGTTTTCCGCGAGCGGCAGCCTGCAGGACGCCGCGCAGCGCGTATTCGTGGTGCCCGCCGCACGCCGGGTGTTCGTCACGGACGAGATCGGCGAACAATTCCTGCCGTCGATCGGCGCGCGTCCCGAGGACGGCCAGACGAGCGGCACGCGACTCTCGCCGCTGTTCCCGGAGACGCACAGCAACTGGTCGCGGCGCCCGTACTTCCAGCGCGCGATCGCGGCGCCGGGGCGCGTCGCGCTCATGGGCCCGCACTTCTCGCTGACCGAAGGCCGCGATTGCTACACGGCAGCCGTCGCGATTCGCGCGCAAAACCGTCTCGTCGTGTTCTGCGTCGACTTCGTGCTCGACAGCGCGGGCACCGTGATGCGGTAGCGCATACGGCGGCACGACGCCGCCCGCCATGCAGGCTGGCCGGCGATTCGTTTCGTCAGTCGATCACCTTCCCTCTTCCGGACTTCACCACGCTGCGGCGCGACTTGTGTTCGAGCCGCCGCTCCTTCGATGCGCGTGTCGGCCGTGTCGCGACCCGCGCACGCGGCGTGAACGCGACGCTGCCGATCAACGCATCGAGCCGCGCGAGTGCTGCCTCGCGGTTTTTCTCCTGGGTGCGGTATTCCTGCGACTTGATCACGACGATGCCGTCGCGCGTGATGCGCTGGTCGGACAGCGCGAGAAGCCGTTCCTTGATGACGGGCGGCAGCGACGACGCGCGGATGTCGAAACGCAGGTGAATCGCGCTCGACACCTTGTTGACGTTCTGGCCGCCGGCGCCCTGCGCGCGCACGGCGGTCCATTCGACTTCGGCCGGATCGAGCGTATAGCGGATCATCATCGCGACGTCTCCTTGCGGCGCCGCGCGAGCGCCTCGTCGACGCGGGCCGCCAGGCCCGAATCGCGTTGCGTCCGTGTCGCGACCGCCTGCGCCAGCACGCGCCGCGGGCCGATCACCTGCACGCGCGTGCGCGCACGCGTGACCGCGGTATAGACGAGTTCGCGCGTGAGCACACGGCCGAACGATGCCGGCAGCACGAGCGCGGCCTCGTCGAATTCGGAGCCCTGCGACTTGTGGACGGTCAGCGCGAACGCCGTTTCATGCGGCGGCAGCGCCGCGGGCGACACGGCGCGCGCGGTGCCGTCCGCGCGGCGGAACCATACGCGCAGCACGCCCTGCGCGTCCGGCAACGCGATGCCGATGTCGCCGTTGAACAGCCCGAGCGCATAGTCGTTGCGCGTCACCATGATCGGCCGCCCGGTGAACCAGTGTGCGCCGACCGCGAGCGGCACGCGCGCGGCATGCCGCACGTGCGTGGCCACCAGCGCATTGACGTGCTCGGCGCCACGCGATCCCGTGCGCGTCGCGCAGAGGATCCGGAAGCGGTTGAGCGCATCGAACAACGGCAGCGGGTCGGGCTCCGGCCCGGACAACGCGGTGCGCAACGCATCGAGGTACGCGCCGAACCGGCGCGCGAGCCGCTCGACCGTCGACGCCGCAAGCGTCTCGCCCGCATCGTCGTGAAACGACGCGGCAGCGGCATCGTCGGCCGGCAACGCGTCGAGCGTGCCCTGCACGTCGCCGCGGCGGATCGCGAGCGACAGGCGGCCGATCGGCGAATCGAGACCGAAACGGTAATTGCGTTCGAGCCACACGACGCAGTCTGCGAGCGGTGCGGGTGACGCGGCCGCGATGTCGTCGGCTTGCGTTGCAACAGTCGACACGCGTGTTGCCGAACCTCCCGCGTGAGCCGGATCGAACGGCGCGAGCTCGACGGCGTCGAGCCACGCGAGTTCGTCGGCCTCGATCCATGCAGGATCGGTGGCCGCGGAGGCGCTATCGAGGTCTGTCAGTGCAGGTGACGACGGATCGATACGTGGCACCGCGTCAGCCGGGGAAACCGCTTCGTCCTGCGGGTCGTCATCGAACAGCGACCCCTGGCGCGTATCCACGTTGCGCCGTGCCGGCGGCTTGCGCGCCGCGCTCGCCGACAATGGCGCGGAAGCCCGGGCCGGGGCTTGAGCTGCAACAGCAACCGCCCCCGCCACTTCGCCGTCCGGTACCGGCAACGCCGCGACGAATGCCGCTTCGTCGATCCCGAGCGCATCCGCGATGCGCGTGCGCGCAGCGGCGGTGAACGTCGGCCGTGCGCTGAGTTCGGCGAACACGGCGCCGGCTTCGACCGCGGCAAGCTGATCCTTGTCGCCGAGCAGCACGAGCCGTGCACCCGGCGCGAGCGCATCGAGCAGATGCGCGGCAAGCGCGACGTCGATCATCGACGCCTCGTCGACCACGATCAGGTCGTACGGCAACGGATTGTCGCGATGATGGCGGAAGCCCGCCGCCCCGCCGCCGCCGAGCAGGCGATGCAGTGTGTACGACGTGTCGGGCAGGCGCGCGGCAAGTTCCGGCGGCAGGTCGCCCGCCCGTGCGTGCAGCGCTTCCTGCATCCGCTGCGCGGCCTTGCCGGTCGGCGCCGCCAGCGCGATGCGCAACCCCGGATGCGCGTCGAGCAGACAAGCCAGCACGCCGACGACGGTCGTCGTCTTGCCGGTGCCGGGGCCGCCGCTGACGATCGTCACGCGTCCTGTCAGCGCAACGATCGCCGCGACGCGCTGCCAGTCCACTTCGCCCGTCGCGGGCCCGAAGTAACGCGCGAGACTGTCGCGCAACCGGTCGGGCGACAGCACCTCGCCCGGTGCGGCGACGCCGGCCTGCGCGACAAGCGCATCGGCGAGCCGCCGTTCGTAGTCGAAATAGCGCGACAGATACAGATGGTCGTGCCGGTCGACGATCAGCGGCCGCTCGTCGCCGCGCGCGAGCGTGCCGAACGCCACCACGCCGCTCGCGGCAAGCGCCGCGCGCACGTCGTCGACCGGTTCCTCGTAGCGCTGCGCGAGCGCGCCGAGCGACACGCATACGTGGCCGCCCGCGGTCGCCCGGCTCGTCGCGAACGCGGCACGCGCCGCCCAGCGCGCGGCCGCGGCCGGCGCACCCGCGCGGCGCGACAGGTCGCCGATGCGTCGCGCGAACCCTTCCGCGAGCGCAATGCCGAAATCAGCCGGCTCGGGCAGGCGCGCGACGAGGCCGCCGGTGAATTCGAGCGTATCGTCGGACACGTTCATGCGCGGCCCCCTTCCATCATCCGGTCGAGCGCGTCGACGAGTTCGCGCGCGGGCCGCCGCGCATGCACGCCGGCCGGTTCGCCGGCACTGCGCCAGTCCGGCCGCACGCCACGCACGAACAGGTAAAGATAGCCCGCGATATGCGTGTCGTAGTCATAGTCGGGCAGCCGCCCGCGCAAATAGCGATGCAGCGCAACCGTATAGAGCAGCGCCTGCAGGTGATAGGCATGATCGGCCATCGCGACGTCGAGCGCGCGCGGGCCGTAAGCGTCCGGCGTATTGCCGAGATGGTTCGACTTCCAGTCGACGATCCAGAAGCGGCCGTCGTGTTCGACGATCATGTCGATGAAACCCTTGATGAAACCGGCGAGCACGCCCGCGTCCAGCGCAACGTCCGGATAGCCGTGGGCGACCAGCAGCCGGCGCAGCGCGCCCAGCTCGAGCGACGGCGCCGGGAACAGGAAACCCATTTCGTCGAGCCGCTTGGCGGGATCGAGATCCGCGAGCCGCATGCCCGGCACGAGCTCCGTGCGCACGACATCGTCGACGAGCCGCGCCATCATCGCGGGCAGGCGCGTCGCGAGTTCGGGCTCGGCCTCGACTGGCCGGTCATGCAGCGCGCCAAGCGCCGCCTGGTGCCATGAATCCGGCTCGGTGAACCGACTGAGTTCGAACAGCCGATGCAGACACTCGCCCGCTGCCGCGCCGCGCGGAAACACGAGGATGTCGTCGTCCGGCGGCTCGACCGCGACGGTGTCGTCCACGGCAAGCGCGCCGTCCGGCGCGACGGCGGCAAGCGCATCGTGATCGGGCCGCAGCTCGTCGTCCGGCACGACCGCGACGCCCGCCTCCTCGCGCGCTATCGACGCGGTCAGCGAACTGAAGCTCGCCATCCGCCACGCGTCGCGCAGCGCGCGCGTCGCATGGCGGGCGGCGAGCGTCTGCGATGCATCGTGGCCGGCGGCCAGCCGCTCACGGCGCGCCGGCACCGGCAACGGTGCAACGCTCACGGGCCCGCCCGCGAGCGCTTGCCACGCAGCGTCGAGCACCGCTTCGTCGGGCGGCTCGTCGAGCCACGCGTCGAACGACTGGCCGGCTCCGGCCACGAGCCAGTTCAGCACGCTGCGCCGCGCCTCGCGGGTCGAGCGCGACGACAGATAAGGCCCCGCGACGAGATAGCACCGATAGACCGCGCGCGTGAGCGCCACGTAGACGAGCCGCGCGCGTTCCGCCGCCTGCTCGCGCAACGCCTGGCGCGCGGCATGCTCGGCGGCTTCGTCGTCGCACCCGTAATGCAGCACGGCGTCGCCCGCATCGTCGTGATACTCGCGCGCGTCGGGCAACGCCGACGCCGGCGGCTCGCGCAGCCCGCCGTCGTTCAGGAACGGACAGAACACGACCGCATATTCGAGGCCCTTCGACTTGTGCACCGTCACGATCTGCACGAGGTTGCGATCGGACTCGAGACGCAGCTGCGCTTCCTCGCCGCCGCCGTCGAGCCGTTGCGCGGCGAGCCAGCGCAGCGTCGGCGCGATGCCCGGCTGCGCGGACGCGCGCGCCTGCGTCAGTTCGGCCAGATGGTTGATGTCGGTCACGCGGCGTTCGCCGTCCGCGCCGGCCATCAGCCGCTCGGCGATCCGCAGCTCGCGCGTGAACGTGCGCCACATCACCGCGAAGCCGCGTTCTCGCCACAACAGCCGATAGCGCGAGAAGCGCTCGACCCAGCTCATCGCGTCCGCGCTGTCGGCCGCTGCGCGCGACACATCGCCGTCGCCCTGCTCCATCCGCCACAACGCCCCGGCGTCGAGGCCGAACCAGTCGGCGGCCAGCGCCGCGCGCAAGCGCCGCAGGTCGCCGGGCGCATCGATCGCCGCGAGCACGCGCTCGAGCTGCTCCGCATCGCCGGTCGAAAACACGGACGCCTGCGCGAGCTCGACGCTGCCGATGCCCCACGTGGCGAGCACGCGCTTCACGAGGCTCCCCTGCCGGTGCGTCTGCACCAGCACCGCGACGTCGCCCGGCGACAGCGGCATATCACCGAGCCGCACATGTCCTTCGCGCGCGCCGCGCATCAGCCGGGCAATCTCGGCCGCGCACGCCTGGGCGGCCTGTGCCTGCGCGTCGCGCTTGAGCAGCGTGCCGTCGCCGCCCGGCAGCGCCCAGATCCGGAAATCGCCGGCCGGGCCCGGATCGGTCCCGTCGACGAACGGTGCACGCGCGCGCGTGCCGGCGCGCACCGCGTAATAGTCGAGCCCGTCGAGCACGAACGCGCGCGGGTTCGACATGAAGAAGCGGTTGCACGCATCGACGATCGCCGGCGTCGAACGCTGGTTGACCGCGAGCGTGTAGCACGCGCTCGCGCTTGCCCGCGCGGCGAGATACGTATGCAGATCCGCCGCGCGGAAGCTGTAAATCGCCTGCTTCGGATCGCCGACGAGAAAGAGCGGCCCGCCCGGTGCGAAGATCCGGTCGAAGATCGCGAACTGCAGCGGGTCCGTATCCTGGAATTCGTCGATCAGCGCGGCCGGATAGCGCGCGCGCAGCGTCTCGGCGAGCCACGGATGCGCATGCAGCGCGTGATAGAGGTTCGCGAGCAGATCGTCGAACGACACGACGCGGCGCGTACGCTTGCGCTCGGCCAGCTCGCCCGGCGCGGTGTCGAGCCAGTCGGCGACCAGCGCGAGCCAGCGCGCGCGCTGCGCGGCCTCGGCGGCGGCCACCGCCGCTTCGAGCGCGTCGGCGACGTCGAAGAATGGGTGTTCGGGGGTCGCGCCGCCCTTTTTCGTCGCCTTCGCGAGCGCCGTGCGGGTGAGCTTGAGCGCCGCCTTCGGCAGCGCGGCGGCGGCGTTGCCTTGCGCGAAATGCGCGGACCACGCGCCGAGCGCATCGGCGACGGCGTCGGGCTTGTGCGAACGCTGATTGAGCACGGGCTGCGCGGTGCGCAGCAGCGCGTCGATCGCCTCCCGCTCGTCGGCCCACATCCGCGCGGCCTCCGCGAAGCATTCGACGGCAGCGGCCTCCGCCGAGGCGTCCGGTTCGACGACGCCGTCCCAGCGTAGCGCGGCGAGCGGCTTCTTCAGCCGCCGCGCGAGCTGGGCGTCGAGCGCGGCCGGGCCCGCGCCCGAATCGACGAGCCACGTCGCGAAGCCGGGCCAGCGCGCGGCCATCGGCTCGACGCGCGTGCGCCAGAAGTCCGCCGCGAGCTCGAAGCGCAGCGCCGCATCGTCGGCCTGCATCTCGAACGCGAACGGCATCGCGGCCGCGAACGGCGCTTCCTGCAGCGCACGCTGGCAGAACGCGTGGATCGTGTGGATCGCCGCCTGGTCGAATGCGCGCAGCGCACGCCGGATCCGCTTCGCGGCGGTCTCGGGGTCGAGCGCGCCGGCTTCGCCGAGCGTCGTCTCGAGCAGGCGCGCGACGAACGGATCGCCACCGTCGTCGCCGGTATCGAGCGCATGCGCGAGCTGCGCCAGCCGCCCGCGGATCCGCTCGTGCAGCTCGGCCGTCGCCGCCTTCGTAAAGGTCACGACGAGGATTTCATCCGCGCCGAGATCCTTCTCCAGCAGCAGGCGCACGTAAAGCGCGCAAATATTCCACGTCTTGCCGGTACCGGCCGACGCCTCGATCTGGTTGACGCCGTCGAGCGGACACGCGAACACATCGAGTTCGAGCGCCGCCTGCGGCTGGGATGCGGCGCTCATGCGACCTCCTTCAGATGTTCCAGCATCGGCTCGAACACGAGCCGCGCGAGTGTGCCGAACGGCTCCTCGAGCGAAGGATGCGCACCGCGCCATGTGATCGCGATCGCCGGATCGTCGGCTTCGCTCACCACGCGCTCGTTGATCCAGACGCTCGCCGCCTTCGCCTCGCCGTCGGAAATGCGCGCCCACGCGCTGCGCGGGAAGAACCGCAGCGGCATGCGCCGCCCCGCGCGAAACAGCGCGGCGAGCGGCGCGAGGCGCTCGAGCGGTGCCGCGACCGGCGTGAGTTCGAACGCGCCGCCGCTGCCGAACCACAGCGTGCGGCGCGGACCGTCGGGCTCCACCGCGCAGTAGACGAGGTGCGCGAGCCACGCGGACAAGTAGTCGCGCGCGCTCGGCCGTGCATAGCGATAGATGATCTGGCCTGCCGGCGTCAGCCGGTTCAGCGTGCCGTGCAGCTCGAGCGGCGCACTCACCGCATCACCGGACAGCATCGCGTCATCGGCACCGAACAGCGCCTGTTCGGTGTCGGGCCAGGCAGGCGCGATCGCGAGCGTGAACGGCCGCCGTTCCATGCCGTCCGCCAGCGCACGCCGCACGTTCGACGCAAGCTGCGTCATCGAGCCGAGCGCCTGGTCGCGCCAGACCGCGCCCGTCGCGCCGCCCGGCAGTTCCGGGCTGGCGTCCGCGATGCGCAGCGCATGATCGTGCACGCCCCCTTCGTCCGATTCGATCAGAAGCGGCAGCACGCGCTCGGCGAGCGCGTCGCTGCCCGCGAAGTCGAGTGCGAACGGCTCCGTGTCGAGCAGTTCGGCCTGCGCGTCGGACAGCACGATGCCGAGCCGCGCACGCAGCAGCGCGCGGGCCGGATGCCGCCAGAACCGTTCGAATTCGCTGAACGCGACAGGTTCGACCGGCTCGGCCGGCAGCGGCTGCGCGAAGAACGGTTGCTCGCGCGTCGCGTCGCGCGCGGCTTCGGCTGCCAGCAGCGACGCCAGCGTCGCGCGCTCGGCGTCGTACGACGCCAGTTCGCTGCCGGGCCGGAAATACTCGGCCGCGAACGGTTGCAGCGGATGTTCGACGATGAACGCGCGCCGCGCGGCATCGACCGCGTCCGGTGGGGCATCCTCGCCGGCCGTGACGAGCGCGAGATGGTCGAGCAGTTCGTCGACGAGCGCCGCGGGCGGCAACGGCGCGTTATCGCGAATGCTGCGCCCCGTATAGGCAATCAGCAGCCGGTCGCGCGCGGCGAGCAGCAGGTCGAGGAACAGGTTGCGTTCGTCGTCGCGACGCTGCCGGTCGCCGAGCTTCGGCAACACGGCCATCAGGTCGAACTCGTCCGCGCGGGCGAGGCTCGGCAGCACGCCGTCGTCCATGCCGAGCAGGCACACGACGCGGTATGGCAGCCCGCGCAGGCTCGTCAGCGACGAGAACGTGACGCCGCCCCACGGCACCCCGCCGCGCGCCGGATCGTCGAGCGCGGCTGCCAGCCCCGCGCGTACGACGGCCGCGGGCAAGGCTGCGTCGGGCGCGCCTTCCGTCATCGCGGCCAGCATCGCGTCGAGCGCGTCGCGCACGCCCGAGAGCGCATCGGCATACGCGGCGCCGGAGTCGAAGAACCGCGCGAGCGTGTCGGCGAACAGTTCGCTCCATGCGCGCGGCGTGTGCGCGTCGGCGAGCCGTCGCGAGAAGCCGTCGAGATCGTCCGTGAAGCGCGCGAGCCGGCCGAGCAGTTCAGCCTCGCTGCCGGTGGCCGCCTCGATCGGCAACCATGCGCCGACCGGTGCCGCGCCCTCGGGCATCGCATAGCCGAGGAAGAGGCGCGCGAGCGCATCGGAAAACGTATGGCGCGGCGCAGGCACCGCTGCATCGTCGCTCACCGTCGGCGACAGCCCGCGCCGCGCGCCGGCGGCCGCGAGCCAGGTCTGAACCGTCTCGAGCGCGGTTGCGTCGATACCGTAACGGGCCGCCACTGCATCGACGCGCAGCCATTCGACCAACTCGGGCGCGCCGACCTGCCGTTCCGGTAACGCGAGCCATTCGAGCAGCACGCGCGCGACTGGGTTCGCCTGCGACGGCGGCAGGCCGGTGATCCGGTAAGGCACGCGCGCGCCGCCGGCGCCCGCGGTGCCGAACACGGCATCGATCAGTGGCCCGGCCGCTGCGAGATCGGCGACCGCCACGAGCACATCGGACGGCTGCAGCGTCGCGTCCGCATCGAACCACGCGAGCAGGCGGTCATGCAGCACCTCGAGCTGGCGCGCGAGGCTGTGGCATACGTGCACCTCGATCCCGCGCTCGGCCGGCGCTTCGCCGAGCTCCGCCTCCGGTTGCAGGTCGAGGATCGCGTTCTGCACGCGCGCGAGCCAGGTCGGCGCGGGATTCCCGACGAAACGCGACGCGTCGCCCGACGCGGCGCTTTCAGTCAGTTCGTGCAGCATGTGCAACTGCGCCTGCGTCTGCCGGCCCCACTCCGCGAGCAGCGGATGGCCGACTTCCTGATAGTCCAGCCGGCCGGCCGCGTCGAGCGCCTCGGCATGCGCGGCGGTGACGATGTCGAACCAGAATTCGCGGCACGGATTGAGCGCATAGACGCGCACGTCGATCCAGCGCGACAGCTCGCGCAACAGCGCGACGTGCAGCGGCGGCATCGTCGGCAGCGCGAACACGCTGACCGATTCAGGCCAGTCGGCACGCGCGACGGTTTCGGGATCGAGGTTGCGCGCCTCCACGAGGAAGCGATGCGCGGGCGGCGTGCCGCTGTCGCTCAGCTCCGCAAGCAGCGCGCGCCACAGCGCCGCCTGCCAGTGCTCGTCGTCGCGTGCGGCATCGCTGGTTCCGCGCGGCGCGACGTCGCCCGCGAGCACCGACTCGCCGGCCTGCCATGCGGCCAGCCATTCGGGCCGATAGGTCAGGTAATGATCGAGCACGGCCGCGACGCGCTGTGCGAGCTCGTAGCGCATCGCGTCGTCGGACGCGGACAGATACGCAGCCAGCCGCGGCGACGCGAGCCACGGCGCGCCGCTCGCACCCTGTGCGAACAGCCGGTAGCAGCGCCACACGAGGCGGTCCGGCGCGAACGGCGAGCGCGCGGGCACCGTCAGCACGCGGCCGATCTGCGCCCACAGCCATTGCGCGAGATACGTAAACTCGACGTTCGCGCACACGCCGTGGCGCACGGCGATGTCGAGTTCCAGACGGCGGCGCAGCGCCGCGCTCGGCACGATGACCTGTTGCGGCGCCCACGGGCCGTTGCGGGCCGGAAACGCGGCCAGGTCGTCGAGCAGCGCGTCGGCCAGCGTTTCGTGACGGTTCGAATAGAAGAGATGGAGCATGAAGCGGGTGTCGGAGCCTTGCGCCGGCCAGGCCGTGCGAACGGGAGCACCAAGGATAGCAAAAGGACCGTCGCGGCGAACCTCGTCCGAAAGGCCAGGTTTTGCGGACCACGAAATACGATAGACTCGTCGCCAGTCAATACGCCGCCCCGGGCGTCTTCGTCTGTCATTCAGCCCATCGATGCGCTATTCGGTCGAAATCAGAAAGTTTTTCTACAGCCAGTACTTTTTCGGCGGCCTGCGGATCGCGGTCGGCGTATCGCTGCCGGCCGTGCTGTGCCTGATCGTGTTTCACAACCGGGAGCTCGGCTTCACGATCTCGACCGGCGCGCTCGGCGCGTGCGTCGTCGACATGCCGGGCCCGCTGAAGTACAAGCACAACGAAATGCTCGCGTGCAGCGTGATCGGCTTCCTGGCCGCGCTCGCGACCGGCCTCGCCACGCCGAACATCTTCGCGTTGTGGCTGACGATCGTGCCGCTCACGTTCGTGCTGTCGCTGATCGTCGTCTACGGCAACCGCTGGCCGCAGATCAGCTTCGCGACGCTGTTCATGATGGTGATGACGCTCGAGGAGAAGTTCACGCCGCTGCAGGCGTTCGTCAATGCCGGCTGGATTCTCGCGGGCGGCCTCTGGTACACGTACTGGGCGACGCTCGTGTCGCAATGGCAGGCGCGCCGGATCGAACAGCAGGCGCTCGCCGAAAGCCTGTTCGCGTGCGCCGACTACCTGCTCGCGCGTGCGCAGTTCTACGATCTCGATGCCGATCTCGACGAGTGCTATCGCAATCTCGTCGCGAAGCAGATCACCGCGGTCGAAACGCAGGAAACCGCGCGCGACATCGTGCTGCGCAACCTGCCGAAGCTGCGCCGCGGCAAGCTCGACCCCGGCCGCACGACGATGTACAACCTGTTCATCAACAGCGTCGACCTGCACGAGCTGTTCGTCGGCGCGCACACCGACTACCCGCTCGTGCGCAACACGTTCGGCGGCTCCGACCTGATCATTTTCTATCGCGATCTGATCCGCAAGGCGGCCCGCGACCTCGAGGAAATCGGCCTCGCCGTGCTCGAGAATCGCGCGCCGCATTCGCGGATCAGCGTCAAGGCCGAACTGCGCGCGATCGAGTACGAGATCGAGCTGATGCGCAAGAAGAACTTCCCCGCCACCAACGCGGAAGCCTACGCAGCCGTGCTCGCGACGTTCCGGCGCATCTGGAGCGCGACGCGCCTGATCGACCGGATGCGCCGCAACCTGTCGGGCCATGCCGACCCGCAGCAGACCGAACTGAAGATCGACAAGGCGCTTACGCGCTTCCTGCAGCGGCGCCGAATGTCGCCGCTGCTGATCTTCTCCAACCTGAACATGCGCTCGCCGAGCTTTCGCCACGCACTGCGCGTGACGATCGCGGTCGCGGTCGGCTTCTGGCTCGGCCGGCTGCTGCCGCTCACGAACGCCTACTGGATCGTGATGACGACCATCATCATCCTGAAGCCCGGCTACTCGCTCACCAAGCAGCGCAACGCGCAGCGTATCGTCGGCACGTTGATCGGCTGCGCGGCGAGCATTGCGCTGATCTACACGGTCAAGGAGCCGCACCTGCTGATCGCGATCATGTTCGGCTCGATGGTGATGAGCTACAGCCTGCTGCTGTTCAACTACGCGGCGAGCGTCGTGTTCACGTCGTCTTACGTGCTGCTGATGTTCCACCTGCTCGCGCCGGGCAGCATGCGCATCATCGGCGAGCGCGCGATCGACACCGTCGTCGGCTGCATGATCGCGATCGCAGCGAGCCGCCTGTTCCCGTACTGGGAATACCGGCTGATGGGCAAGCTCGTCACCGACATGCTGACCTCGACCCGCAAGTATTTCGAGGCCGTGTGGCGCGCCGGGCGCGGCGTGTCGCCGCTGCCCGTGCCGACCGCCGACGGCGCGGCGGTCGTGCCGGTCGTCGCCGCGGCGATCGAGACGCCGGCCACCGCCCTCGACGACGACTACCGCTACCGCCTTGCGCGCAAGGACGTGCACATCGCGTTCGCGAACCTCGGCCAGGCGTTCCAGCGAATGATGATCGAGCCGAAGGCGCACCAGCGCTTCGTGCCGGAGCTGAACGACCTGCTCGTGCAGACGCACGTCCTCGGTGCCCAGATCACCGCCGCCGCGCCGCTGATCCGCAGCGCGTGCGCGGCCGACGAGAACATCGTCCACGACGATGCGTTGCGCCGCGGCCTGTCCGCCGTGCTCGAGAACCTCGAGAAGGCGGAAGCCGGCGAGCCGCCGCCGGCCGACCAGCTCGACGCGACGAAGCAGATCACCCGCGACCTCGATGCGATGGTCGTGTCCGCGGAAAAATCCGACGCGGTGGGCGCCGAGCTCACGCACGACCTGAAGGTGCTCGCGCACCAGTGCAAGCAGATGCTCGCGTCGTCGCTGCTGATCCGCAAGGACGCGAGCATCATCCGCCTGCCCGCATGAGGCCCTGAAGTCGTTCCGCCGCCGGCCGCCCGCGCATGCAAGCGGGCCGGCCGGCAGCGCTCCCCGCTCCCGCAACTCCCTCCCGAAGCATGACCCGCACGCCCCATACGGCCCACGCGTCCGCCGCGCGACGGCCCCACCTCCGATTGCCCCGGTTGCGCCAGTCAGGGAATACCCGATTCCGGTCGCAGGCTCCGGCTTGTTATCATTCCGACATCTTCAAGTTGTATATACAACTTGAATCAACCGGGCCGGCCCCGTTCGCCCGGTCCGTCGCATAACGATATCGGAGACTCGATGAAGAACTTGCAGCGCCATCTGAGCGCGCGGCACATCCGCTTTCTCGCGCTGGGCTCGGCGATCGGCACCGGCCTGTTCTACGGCTCGGCGTCCGCGATCCAGCTCGCGGGCCCGGCGGTAATCCTGGCCTATATCCTGGGCGGCGCGGCTGTCTACATGGTGATGCGCGCGCTCGGCGAGATGGCCGTGCGCGAGCCCGTCGCCGGCTCGTTCGGCCACTACGCAACCGAAAACCTCGGCCCGTTCGCGGGCTTCGTCACCGGCTGGACCTACACGCTCGAAATGGTGATCGTCGCGATCGCCGACATCACGGCATTCGGCATCTACATGGGCTTCTGGTTTCCGGATGTCCCTCAATGGATCTGGGTGCTCGGCGTCGTCGCGGTCATCTGCGGGCTGAACCTGTGCCATGTGAAGGTGTTCGGCGAGCTCGAGTTCTGGCTGTCGATCATCAAGGTCGGCGCGATCGTCGCGATGATCGGCGGCGGCGTCGCGATCCTGCTGACCGGCATGCATTTCGGCCATTCGGCCGACGTGCCGACGTTCGCGAACCTGTGGAACCATGGCGGCTTCTTCCCGAACGGGATCGGCGGGTTGATCGCGTCGCTGTCGGTCGTGATCTTCGCGTACGGCGGCATCGAGGTGATCGGGATGAGCGCCGGCGAGGCGAAGGACCCTGAGCGCGTGATTCCGCGCGCGATCAACGCGGTGCCCGCGCGCATCCTGTTGTTCTACGTGCTGACGATGGTCGTGCTGATGTCGATCAGCCCGTGGACGGGCGTCGGCAGCGACGGCAGCCCGTTCGTGCAGATCTTCTCTGCGCTCGGCGTGAAGTCGGCCGCGACCATTCTCAACCTCGTGGTGATCAGCGCGGCGATCTCGGCGATCAACAGCGACATCTTCGGCGCGGGCCGGATGATGTTCGGGATGGCGCGGCAGGGCCAGGCGCCGCGCGTGCTGATGGCGACGTCGCGGCACGGCGTGCCATGGGTCACGGTGCTCGTGATGGCCGGCGCGCTGCTGATCGGCGTGCTGCTCAACTACCTGATGCCGAAGGACGTGTTCCTGGTGGTCGCGGCGATCGCGACGTTCGCGACCGTGTGGGTGTGGCTGATGATCCTGCTGTCGCAGGTCGCGATGCGCCGCCGCCTGTCGAGCGCGGAGGTCGCGGCGCTGAAGTTCAAGGTGCCGCTGTGGCCCGTCGCACCCGCGCTGACGATCGCGTTCATGGCTTTCGTGATCGTGATGCTCGGCTGGTTCGAAGATACGCGCGTCGCGCTCTACGTCGGCGCGGCATGGCTCGCGCTGCTCGCGCTCCTGTTCTACGCACGAGTCCGCCCGAAATTTGCGCCTGCGTCACGTTGACGCACGGCTGACCTTCCACGCGGCGCGCCGGCTTCGGCGCTCGCATCTATCGCGGCGCGACGCCTCGCGCCGCCCACCGCTTCCACGCTTCCTGCCGTTCCTGCGCATCGCTGGCGGCCCGACCGGGCCGCGCGGCGATCATGCGCATCCGCGCCGGCGTCAGTGCGACGCGGCGCTCGCGGCCTCGGCCGGATGAGCCTCGTCGTACGCGTGCTTCTGCGAGATCGCGTTATACAGGATCGTCCCGATCACGAGCAGCACGGCCACGACGATCAGGATGCTCACGTTGCGGACAGGGTTCTTCTTGCGCTGATCGTTCATGGTCGGTACGGCTCCGTCGATTTCGTTGAAGCGGGCATTCTACGCGCTTGCGCCTGCGCTGCGACGCCCTGGTAGCGCACCTCCCTCCCATCTTCCTCCCCGCTTTCCGACACCTTTCATTTGATAATCATTCCCATTTCGATCTAGAATCCGAAATCTTTCGCTTTGTAATGTTTCGGGTTGCTCGGGCGGCAGGCACGCCCCGGAACGCTTCTTCGTCCGCCTGCCTCATCGGAGTCTCCATGTCGAACCCGCGCACCCGCCTGCTGCCGCTCGCCGGCGCCCTCGCCCTTGCCGCCGCCGCATTCGCGCCACTGGCCCACGCGGCCGAGGAAGTGAGCCTGTACACCACCCGCGAACCGAAGCTGATCCAGCCGCTGATCGACGCGTTCACGAAACAGAGCGGCGTCAAGGTCAATACGGTGTTCGTGAAGGACGGCCTGCTTGAACGCGTGAAGGCGGAAGGCGCGCAGTCGCCCGCCGACGTGCTGATGACGGTCGACATCGGCAACCTCCTCGACCTCGTCGACGGCGGGCTCGCGCAGCCGGTGCGCTCGAAGGTGCTCGACGATGCGATTCCCGCGAACCTGCGCGGCGCGCAAGGCGACTGGTACGCGCTCTCGCTGCGCGATCGCGTGCTGTACGTGGAGAAAGACCTGAAGGTCGACGCGTTCCGCTACGAGGATCTCGCCGATCCGAAATGGAAGGGCAAGGTCTGCATCCGCTCGGGGCAGCATCCGTACAACACGGCACTCGTCGCGGCGATGATCGCGCACGACGGCGAAGCCGCGACCGAAAAGTGGCTGCGGGGCGTGAAGGCGAACCTCGCCCGCAAGGCGACGGGCGGCGACCGCGACGTCGCGCGCGACATTCTCGGCGGCATCTGCGACGTCGGTCTTGCCAACGCGTACTACGTCGGTCACATGAAGAACGCGGAGCCGGGCACCGATGCGCGCAAGTGGGGCGACGCGATCAAGGTCGTGCGGCCGACGTTCGCGAACGCGAAGAGCGGCGGCACGCACGTGAACATCAGCGGCGCGACGGTCGCGAAGCACGCGCCGCACAAGGCCAACGCGGTGAAGCTGCTCGAGTACCTCGTGTCGCCGGAAGCGCAGGCGCTGTATGCGCAGGCGAACTACGAATATCCGGTGCGCGCGAACGTGAAGCTCGATCCGGTGATCGCGAGCTTCGGCACGCTGAAGGTCGACCCGCTGCCGCTGACCGACATCGCGAAGCACCGCAAGGCGGCCAGCCAGCTCGTCGACAAGGTCGGCTTTGACAACTGACGCAACGTTCGTCCGCGCGCGCCGCCGGCCGCTCCGTTCGCGCGCGGGCGGCCTCTGGCTGGGCGCGGCCGTCGCGATCGCCGCGGCGGTCGCGGCGCCGCTCGCGGTGCTGATCGCCGCCGCGTTCGGCGCCGATCTCGCGCACTGGAAGCATCTCGCCGAATTCGTGCTGCCGCAGGCGCTCGTCAACACGTTGCTGTTGCTCGCGGGCGTCGGCGCGATCGTCACGGTGGTCGGCACCGGCTGCGCGTGGCTCGTCACCGCGTACGACTTTCCCGGCCGCCGGATGCTGACCTGGGCGCTGCTGCTGCCGCTCGCGGTGCCCACCTACATCGTCGCGTTCGCCTATCTCGACCTGCTCCATCCGATCGGCCCCGTGCAAGGCGCGATCCGCTGGCTGCTCGGCTTCGACAGCCCGCGCCAGTTCCGTCTGCCCGACCTGCGCTCGCTGCCCGGCGCGATCTTCGTGCTCGGTTTCGTGCTGTATCCATACGTGTACCTGAGCACGCGCGCGATGTTCGTCACGCAGTCCGCGAGTCTGCTCGAAGCCGCGCGCACGCTCGGCGCGGGACGCATCGCGACGTTCTGGCGCGTCGTCGTGCCGCTCGCGCGGCCCGCGATCGCGGTCGGCGTGAGCCTTGCGCTGCTCGAAACGCTGAACGACATCGGCGCATCGGAATTCCTCGGCGTGCAGACGCTGACCGTGTCGGTCTACACGACGTGGATCACGCGCTCCGATCTCGCCGGCGCCGCGCAGATCGCGCTCGCGATGCTCGCGATCGTCGTCGGCATGATCGCGCTCGAACGCTACGGGCGCCGCCGCCAGCGCTACGCGCACGGCCGGCGCATGCGTCCGGTCGCACCGCGCAAGCTGACGGGCGCGGCCGCGTGGAGCGCCGCCGCGCTCGGCTGGCTGCCGGTGCTGCTCGGCTTCGGCGCACCAGCCGCGTACCTCGCGGTCGAGACCGGCAAGCGGCTGCATCTCGTCGGCGGCGTATCCGCGCAATTGATGACCGGGCTCGCGAACACGCTAACGATCGCCGCCGCCGCAACCGTCGCGACGCTCGCATGCGGGCTCGTCGTCGCATGGGCGGCGCGCGCGCAGCGCGACAGCGCGCGCGCGGGCCCGGCCCGCGTGTGCGCGCGAATCGCGAGCCTCGGCTACGCGGTGCCGGGCACCGTGCTCGCGATCGGCCTGCTGATCCCGTTCGCGGCGGCCGATCGGCTGCTCGGCGCGGCGCTCGGCCGTGACGGACTGCTGCTGATGGGATCGGCGGCCGCGCTCGTGATCGCCTACACCGTACGCTTTCTCGCGATCTCGGCCGGCAGCATCGAAGCCGGCCTCGCGCGCATCCCGCCGTCGCTCGAACACGCCGCGCGCTCGCTCGGCGAGACGGCCGGCGGCACGCTGCGCCGCGTGCACCTGCCGCTGCTGCGACCCGCGCTCACGACGAGCGCACTGCTCGTCTTCGTCGACGCGATGAAGGAGCTGCCGGCGACGCTGCTGCTGCGCCCGCTGAATTTCGACACGCTCGCGACCTGGCTGTATGCGGAGGCCGCGCGCGGCACCTATGAGGAAGGCGCGGTCGCCGCGCTCGCGATCGTGCTGGCCGGGCTCGTGCCCGTGATCCTGCTCGCGCGCACCCGTCACAAGATCGGAGCCTGACACCGTGAACCTGCTCGAACTCGACGACCTCTGCGTCGCCTACGACACGCCGCACGGCCGCCGCATGGTGGTCGACGGGCTGAGCCTCGCGCTGCCGCGCGGCGACATCGGCTGCCTGCTCGGCGCATCGGGCTGCGGCAAGACCACCGTGCTGCGCGCGATCGCGGGCTTCGAGCCCGTACGCATGGGACGCATCGTGCTGGACGGCACGCCCGTCGCGGCGCCGTCGCTCGACGTGCCGCCCGAGCGGCGACGCATCGGGATGATGTTCCAGGACTACGCGCTGTTCCCGCACCTGAGTGCGGCCGACAACGTCGCGTTCGGCCTGCGGCGCATGCCGAAGGCCGAGCGGCGCGCGCGCGTCGCGGACATGCTCGAGCTCGTCGGCCTCGCCGCTTCCGGCAGCGCGTATCCGCACGAACTGTCGGGCGGCCAGCAGCAGCGGGTCGCCCTCGCCCGCGCGCTCGCGCCGTCGCCCGAGCTGCTGCTGCTCGACGAGCCGTTCTCGAATCTCGACGTCGATACGCGCGAGCGGCTCGCGTTCGAGCTGCGCGACATCCTGAAGCGCACGGGGCACACCGCGATCCTCGTCACGCACAATCAGGCGGAAGCGTTCGCGATCGCCGACCGGATCGGCGTGATGAAGGACGGCCGGCTCGCGCAATGGGACACGCCGTACGCGCTGCACCACCATCCGGCCAGCCCGTTCGTCGCGGAGTTCGTGCGCCGCGACGCGCTCGCGGACGAACGCGCACGCGCGCTGTCGCGCGGCCGCTGACCGGGCGATAACGGCGCGTATCGGCGGCGCGCACACGTAACGCCCATGCGCACCGGCGCGGTCCGTTGCCGCCCCGCGCGCTATGCCGGCTCGGACAGATCGCGCACCGGCAGCGCGGTCGAATACTTGATCTGCTCCATCGCGAACGACGAGCTCACGTCGAACAGCGGCACCGCGCGGATCAGTTGCTTGTACACGCGATCGTAATCGTCGATCCCGGCCACCACGACCCGCAGCAGATAGTCGGTCTCGCCGCTCATCCGGTAGACCTCGACGACTTCCGGCATGTCGCGCACGGCCTGCGTGAAGCGCTGTGCCCACTCCTCGGTATGCTGGTTCGTGCGGATCGCGACGAACACCGTCGTGCCGACACCGAGCTTGCGCGGATCGCACAGCGCGACCTGCGCGCGAATCGCGCCGGTTTCCTTGAGCCGCTGCACGCGCTTCCAGCAGGGCGTCTGCGACAAATTCACGCGCTGCGCGAGTTCCGCGATCGGCAATGTGGCATCTGCCTGCAACAGCTCAAGCAGTTTGCGATCGATGGCATCCATTTACCCGGTCCCTCGTAGATAGAAATTTTTTCTATGCATCCTGCATGACGGGGAACAATATGGAAACCGCCGCGCGGCGTCGACCGGGATAAATACCAATCAGGCCGGGAAGCATTCGCGTCACGCGCGATCCCGCGCGCAGCGGCCCATCGATCATCGGCACACCAGACGAAACAGGCGATTCCACCCGTCGAGATGGAATCGCCTGAAGTCATTGCGGCTGCGCAGCCTGCTGGCCGCTCGCAGCGAATGCTGCACCTGCGCGCCGCCTTGCCGTGGGATCGCTCAATACGCGACCGTTGCGATCTCGCGCACGAAGCTGTGTTGCTCGAGCGCATCGACGAACGCGACCGCGTAGTCTTCCGCCGAGATCCTGCTGTTGCCCTCTGCGTCCACGATCAGCTTGCCCGTGCCCGTGCGGAACGTGCCCGTGCGCTCGCCCGGCGCGATCAGGGCTGCCGGCGCGAAGAACGTCCAGTCGAGATCGCCGACCGTTTTCAGATAATCGAGCGCATCGCGATGCGCGAGCGCGACTGCCTTGTACGCGTCCGGGAAACCTTCGGTGTCGACCAGTTGCTTGCCCGGCGCGACTTCGAGCGAACCGGCGCCTCCCACCACCACGAGCCGCTTCAGGCCGGCCTGGCGCGTGCTTTCCACCAGCGCCTTCGCCGCGGCGGCGATCTTCGCGGGTTCGTCCTGCTTCTGGCTGTACGCGCTCGCGACGACGTCGTGGCCCGGCAGCGCGGCCGCGATGCTGGCCGCATCGAACAGGTCGGCCGCCTTCGCGGTGATGCCGTCGCCGGCCGCGCCCGGATGGCGTGACAGCGCGGTCACGCGATGGCCGCGGCGCACGGCTTCCGCGGCGATGCGCGAGCCGATCATCCCGGTGGCGCCGAACAGTGCGATGTTCAAGGTACGTTGCGTCATGTCGATTCTCCAGAAGTAAAAAGTAACTACGTTAATTACATATAAGATCGAAAAAAAACGGAGCAACACTCCGTCGTACCGGTCGCCGCGCGTGCGCGTCACCCGGCCTCCTGCCCTGCATCAGCCGTTGCTCGCCATCACCCGCCGGTGCTTCCCGCCGGCCGGCGGCGCTGCTCCGATTCGAGCACGTCGGCCGTGACGTCCGCAAGCGTGCGCGTGGCAAGCGATGCTTCCATCGCGCGCTGCGCGTCGCCGATATAGCCGATCAGCACGCCCTGAATGTGCCGCCCGACGAGACATGCGGGATTCGGCGCCTCGCGATGCAGTGCGAACAGCTGCGCATCGTCGACCGCGCGATACACGTCGAGCAGCGTGATCTCGCCGGGCTCGCGCGCCAGCAGCGCGCCGCCGCCCGCGCCGAGCTGCGACGTGGTCAGCCCCGCAGCCGCCAGCATCGACAACAGACGGCGAATCAGCGCCGGATTCGTGTTCACGCTACCCGCGATGATGTCGGACGACAGCGGCGCACCTTCCTGCATCGACAGCAAGGCAAGCACATGAACGGCAAACGCGAACCGGCTGCTGGTATTCATTCCTCACTCACTCGGTGACGCCGGCCCGAACGGCAGCCGGCGGCAATGTGTACGCACTATAGTTACATTTCACGCATTCCGCAAGGGGCGCTTACTCGCCGCTGGCCGGCTTCGCACCCGATGCGTTCTGCTGACTCCACTGCTGGAGCTTCTTGCCGGCCTCCGCCATCTTCGCGCCCGCTTCCGATGCCGCGTGTGCGACGACGGCGGAAGCGGCCGCATCGATCTGCGCCTGCGCGGCGGACGCGAGGCCGCTCGCGGACAGCGGCGGCACGGCCGAGGCCGCGCTCGCGATGCCGGCCTTCGCGGCATTGATCTGCTGGTTGACGGTGCTCGCCACCTGGTCGAGCGCCTTGGCCGCGTTGTTCGCCGCATCGGCGGCCGCGCTGGCGGCCGTATCGGGTTGCGTGGCCGGCGTGCCGGACTTCTCGCAGCCTGCGAGCAACAGCGCCGCACCGACGGCCGCGGCCGCCAGCACGGACCCGGGCACGCGACGCGCCAGCCAAGTCTTCATCTTCATCAGCGATCTCCGGCCGTGCGCCGCACGGCCTGAATGGTTGGACCAGCGTCGATGATACCGCCTGTGGAACAGGGCCAATGACGACTGGTGATTAAAAATGCCTTTCAATTTCGGATTTGTCTGATTCAATCGCAGGCGTGCCGAGACTAAAGTGGGCAGGCTTCAATCCGCTCCGTCTGCTGCCCGTTTCTTCATGGCTTTCCTCATCGACTGGTTCATCGCGCTGGCCGCCGCGCTCGCCGCCACCCTGTTCCTGTGCCTTCGCTCACCGTCCGCGTCGCGCCTGCGCGCGGCCGGGCGCCCGCGCCGCGTGGCGTGTGCTCGCCTGCTCGCCCAGGCGGTGATCGGCTTCTGGACGGCCGCGCTGATCGTCGCGCAAGGCATCCTTGGCCCCGACGGCGACGGCCAGTCGCACGCGGGCTTCGCGGCGCTCGCGTTTGCCGCACTCGGGCTCACCACCGTCGCCGCCTATTGGTGTGCCTGCGCACTGCGGCTGCGGCGCTCGCGCGTGCTGTTCGCCCGCCGCTGACGCGCCAGGCCGGTGCATCGCGGCGCACCACGTCGCGCATCGTACGCACCAGTTGCGCTCGCATCGCACCACACGCGTGCATACGCTGCCCCTCCGGCCCCACACGCGGCCTGCCCCGCTCCCGTGCACGCATCGCCCGCGTGCCGCATCGCACGGCCGCCCGCACCACTTACACGCACACGTTCACCAAGTTGGCTCGATATTTGCATTCCTCGCCCGTTTTTTGCGCAAGGAAGCCACGGCATGGATGGTCTGAAATCCGGCGTCGACACACTGTTTCTGTTGATCGGCGCCGTCATGGTGCTCGCGATGCACGCGGGCTTCGCATTTCTCGAGCTCGGCACGGTCCGCAAGAAGAACCAGGTCAACGCGCTCGTGAAGATCCTGGTCGACTTCTCGGTGTCGACGCTCGCGTACTTCTTCATCGGCTACACGATCGCGTATGGCGTCGAGTTCTTCGACGACATCGGCACGCTGTCGCAGCACAGCGGCTACGCGCTCGTGCGCTTCTTCTTCCTGCTGACGTTCGCGGCGGCCATTCCCGCGATCGTGTCCGGCGGCATCGCCGAACGCGCGAAATTCAATCCTCAGCTCGTCGCGACGCTGATCATCGTCGGCTTCATCTATCCGTTCTTCGAAGGAATCGCATGGAATGAACGCTTCGGCGTGCAGGGCTGGCTCACGCATGCGTTCGGCGCGCCGTTCCACGATTTCGCGGGCTCGGTCGTCGTGCATGCGTTCGGCGGCTGGGTCGCGTTGCCGGCCGTGCTGCTGCTCGGCGCACGCCACGGCCGCTATGCCAAGGATGGCCGCATCGCCGCGCACCCGCCGTCGAACATTCCGTTCCTCGCACTCGGCGCATGGGTGCTCGCGGTCGGCTGGTTCGGCTTCAACGTGATGAGCGCGCAGACGCTCGACAAGATCAGCGGCCTGGTCGCCGTGAACTCGCTGATGGCGATGGTCGGCGGCACGCTCGCCGCGTGGATGGCCGGGCGCAACGATCCGGGCTTCACGTACAACGGCCCGCTCGCGGGCCTCGTCGCGGTCTGCGCGGGCTCCGACGTGATGCACCCGATCGGTGCGCTCGTCACCGGCGCGGCAGCCGGCGCGTTGTTCGTCGCGATGTTCACCTGCGTGCAGAACAAGTGGCGCATCGACGACGTGCTCGGCGTGTGGCCGCTGCACGGGATGTGCGGCACGCTCGGCGGCATCGCGGCCGGCGTGTTCGGGCAACCCGCGTTCGGCGGCCTCGGCGGCGTGTCGTTCGTGTCGCAACTCATCGGCACACTCGGCGGCATCGCGATCGCCACCGCCGGCGGCACGCTCGTGTACGGCGCGCTGAAAGCGACCGTCGGGCTGCGCCTCGAGCGCGAAGCCGAATTCGACGGCGCCGACCTGTCGATCCACCGCATCTCGGCGACGCCCGAGCGCGACTGAGCGCGAATACGCGCCCAACCGGCGTCCGGCAGCGCGCCTGACGGACGCCCGACGCATCATTACGTTTTCAATTCAAAAAACTTTCATCGAGCATCCCTACACTTCGGTCCAGTTTTCAACTCGCCTTCGCATTGCTTGCTGATCGCCTGCTTCGCGAAAGGCCATTCTTCCAACATTCGAAACTGGACTCCACATGCCCGCGTTGCCCAATGCTTCCCGTCGTCAGGCCCTGAAGATCCTCGCCGGCGCGCCCATGCTGCCCCTCTCCGGCCTCGCGCTGCCGGCCCTGCTGACGGGCTGCGGCGGCGACGACAATCCGGCGGCGACGCCGGCCGCCGCCGAGTACACGTCGGCGGCGTTCTCGGCGATGGCCGCGCCCACGCTCGACAACGCGGCCGCGATGGCCACGACGACGGTCGGCTCGACACTGTCGGTGTCGTTCTCGGACGGCTCGTCGCGCAACTTCAAGCTCGCGTACCGGCCGTTCTTCGTGACGGGCGACATGGTGCCGGACGGCAAGGGCGGCACGACGCTCGCGGGCGGCTACTACGACATCAACAACCAGCCGATCATCGACCGCTCGGTGGCGGGCAAAGAGCGCCAGTTCTATTCGGACTGCCCGGACGGCAGCTCGCTGCTGACACTGAAGAATGCGAACGTGGCCGGCGTGAAGGGCAACACGGTGTTCGCGGTCGTGCAGTTCGAATACACGACGCGCGACCAGGCGAGCGCATCGCAGTACGGCCAGCTGCCGTCGCCGATCGCGGTGATCACGCTCGACCAGGATCCGTCCAGCGGCGCGCTGAAGGTCGTCAAGTATCACAACGTCGACACGTCGAAGGCGCACGGCCTGTGGATCACGTGCGGCGCGAGCCTGTCGCCGTGGGGCACGCACCTGTCGAGCGAGGAATACGAGCCGGACGCGACGAAGGCCGCGACCGACGCGCAGTTCAAGGCATTCAGCCGGAACACGTTCGGCGACGAGACGAAGGCGAACCCCTATCACTACGGCCACCTGCCCGAGATCACGGTGAACCCGGACGGCACCGGCTCGGTGAAGAAGCACTACTGCCTCGGCCGCATCTCGCACGAGCTGATCCAGGTGATGCCGGACCAGCGCACGGTGATGATGGGCGACGACGCCACCAACGGCGGCCTGTTCATGTTCGTCGCCGACAAGGCGGCCGACCTGTCGGCCGGCACGCTGTACGTCGCGAAGTGGACGCAGACGTCGTCCGCCGGCGCCGGCAGCGCGACGCTCACGTGGATCAGGATCGGTCACGCGACCAGCGGCGAGATCGAGACGCTCGCGAACACGCTGAAGGCGTCGGACATCATGGACCTGACGACGACCGACCCGAACGACGCGAGCTACACGAAGATCCACTTCGGCGGCAAGTTCAACTGGATGCGCGTGAAGCCCGGGATGGAAAAGGCGGCCGCGTTCCTCGAGACGCACCGCTACGCGGCGCTGATCGGCGGCAGCATGGCATTCACGAAGCTCGAAGGCACGACGGTCAACGCGAAGGACAAGATCGTCTACACGGCGATGTCGCGGATCGAGACGTCGATGGTCCAGGGCAATGCGGTGTCGCGCGACGTCGCGGTGGACAAGAAGATCGCGGCAGGCGCCGTCTACGCGCTGAACCTGAAGGCCGGCCAGCGCGACACGTCGGGCGGCGCGATCGACAGCGAGTGGGTGCCGGTCGACATGGGCGCGCCGGCCGCGCTCGTCGGCGAGGACCTCGCCGCGGCCGATGCGCTCGGCAACCTCGCGAACCCGGACAAGATCGCGAACCCCGACAACCTGAAGTTCTCCGAGAAGCTGCGCACGCTCTTCATCGGCGAAGACTCGGGCATGCACGTGAACAACTTCCTGTGGGCGTACAACGTCGACACGAAGTCGCTCGCACGCGTGCTGTCGTGCCCGGCCGGCGCCGAATCGACGGGCCTGCACGCGGTCGACGAGATCAACGGCTGGACCTACATCATGAGCAACTTCCAGCACGCGGGCGACTGGGAGTCGCCGCTGCACGACAAGGTCAAGCCGACGCTCGATCCGCTCGTTCGCGCGAACTTCAAGGACCGCTTCGGCGCCAGCGTCGGCTACCTGACGGCCGAGCCGACCAGCATCAAGCTCGCGAAGGGCTGACCCTCGGCACCGTGGGGCCGCGTGCCCCTGTCACGCTTTCTTCTTCACGTTTCATTCGTCGGCGCTCCACGCCGGTTTACGCGCGATGCCCATTGCGGGCATCGCGCTTTTTTTTGCGCGCGCCGCACGCACGCAGGCGCGCACGAGCACGGTCGAACGGGCGATTTCAGCGATCGGGGGATAATACGGACCTGATGCGTCCGGCGGACGGGCAAAAAAAAGCGCCACGGAGACCGTGGCGCTAAAAAAGTTCTAGCCATTCCGAGGGCCGTGCTAGAACCTGAGAGACTGCGCGAAACACCGTTGCCGGTTAAACTCGTGAAACGATGTTTCGAAAACGTGAGACATTCTTTCCGTTTCCGCCCGACAAGTCAAGCGGTATTTGCACCGGTTTGTTCACTTCCCGGTAATGCTCATTTGAGCGCTTTCCTAATAAACCAAGGGTGAACCCGTAAAATCTCATGCGATGAACGATTCACCCATGGAACATGCATCTTTTGACAATCATCCTACAATACCAACAAAATTGAAATCGAGTTTCGGAAATAGAGAGAATCCCTCGTGTCGACACCTGTAACGCCTCCCGCGCCCCGAGACCGCGAATCGTCGCCGGACGAGATCACCGCGCTCGCGCGCGGCCTCGCCGTGCTGCGGCGCATCGCGGCCGCCGACGCCCCGGTCAGCAACCGCGAACTCACCGAATTGACGGGCATCCCGAAGCCGACCGTGTCGCGCATCACCGCGACGCTCGTCAGCGCCGGCTTCCTGTTCCAGTTGCCCGACAGCGAGCGCTTCGTGCTGACCGCGTCGGTGCTGGAGCTGAGCCACGGCTTCCTGCGCAACTTCGACATCCGCGCGCGCTCGCGGCCGTTCATGATCGAACTCGCCGAGCGCACGTCGCTGTCGGTGCACCTCGCGGTGCGCGACCGGCTCGACATGGTCGCGATCGACGTGATCCGGCCGCGCTCGGCCGTGCTCGTCACGCGTCTCGAGATCGGCTCGCGGATGGACATCGCGCGCACCGCGGTCGGCCGCGCGTATCTCGCGGCACTGGAGGACGACGAGCGCCGCGTGCTGCTCGACGCGCTGCGCGCGACGGCCGGCGACGACTGGCCGCACGTATCGGCGCGCCTGAACCCCGGCGTCGAGGACGCGATGCGCACGGGCCATGCGATCGCGATCGGCGAATGGCGCGAAGGGCTGAACGCGGTCGCGGCCGGTTTCGTCGGCCCGTCGGGCCAGCGCTATTCGGTGAACTGCGGCGGCGCATCCAGTCAGTGCCCGCCCGAATGGCTGCAGGAACACGTGGTGCCCGCGCTGCACGAATGCATCGCGAAAATCACCCGCGAGATCGGCGGCGCACCCGCCCGGCGCAGCGCCGTGTAATCGATCCGTCATCGTCCCGTCGCCTTCTGTAACGACCGTAACCCGTTGAAAGATAGACGACTGGACTGTAACGGGGACGGGACGTAGCATCATGCCCATCGTCGCGCCGCATTCTCGGCGCGCACCGCTCTTTTCTTTTCCCGCGCGGGCCGGAAGGGCCCGGACCGAGCCGGCCCTCCGGCACCGCAAGCCCACGCGCCGCCCCAAGCCCGTTTCCCGGCCCGCCGCGCCGTCTTCCTGACAGAACACGATGGACAACCAACAAAAGCCCACGCCCCCTTCGAAGGATCCCGCCTCCCCCGCCGCGCGCCGCCCGCGCCGCACGCTGGTGATCGGGACGCTCGCGGTCGTCGTCATCGGCGGCTTGCTGTGGTGGCACCCGTGGAACCGTACGCAGGCGGACGCGCCGGCAGCCGGCAGCGCGGCCTCCGGCGCGAGTGCCGGCGGTGGCGGCCATCGCGGCCGCGGCGGCCCCGCCGCCATGGCGAACGTTCCGCAACCCGTATCGGTCGCGACGGCGACGCAGGGCGAGATGCCGATCGTGCTGTCCGCGCTCGGCACCGTGACGCCGCTCGCGAACGTGACGGTCAAGACGCAGTTGTCGGGTTATCTGCAGTCCGTCGCGTTCCAGGAAGGCCAGATCGTCAAGAAAGGCGACCTGCTCGCGCAGGTCGACCCGCGCCCGTATCAGGTCGCGCTCGAGAATGCCGAAGGCACGCACGCGCGCGACTCGGCGCTGCTCGCGACGGCCCGCATCGACCTGAAGCGCTACCAGACGCTGCTGTCGCAGGACTCGATCGCGTCGCAGACGGTCGACACCCAGGCGTCGCTCGTCAAGCAATACGAAGGAACGGTGAAGACCGACCAGGCGGCGATCGACTCCGCGAAGCTCAACCTCACGTACGCGCGCATCACGGCGCCGGTGTCGGGCCGCGTCGGCCTGCGCCAGGTCGACCCCGGCAACTACGTGACGCCGGGCGACACGAACGGGATCGTCGTGATCACGCAGCTGCAGCCGATGAGCGTGATCTTCACGACCTCGGAGGACAACCTGCCGCAGATCGTCAAGCAGGTGAACGCGGGCCGGAAACTGTCGGTCACCGCGTACAACCGCAACAACACGGTGCCGCTCGAAACGGGTTCGCTCCAGACGCTCGACAACCAGATCGACACGAGCACCGGCACGGTCAAGCTGCGCGCGACCTTCGACAACAAGGAAGGCCTGCTGTTTCCGAATCAGTTCGTGAACACGCGGCTGCTGGTCGACGTGATGCGCGATGCGACGATCGTGCCGACGGCCGCCGTGCTGACGGGCTCGATCGGACAGTTCGTGTACATCGTGAAACCCGACAACACGGTGACGGTGCGCAAGGTCAAGGTCGGCCCGGTCGACGGCGAGCGCACCAGCATCGTCAGCGGCGTCGCAATCGGCGAGCGCGTGGTCACCGACGGCTCCGACCGGCTGCGCGAAGGCGCGAAGATCACGATCCCGGCCGACAAGCCGAAAGGCGCGTCGGGCGCGCACGGCGCCGGCGCGGCGTCGGGTGCATCGGGCGCGGCCGCCCACCGCGGCGGACAGAAGCACGGCGCGTCGCAGGCAGCGGCCCCCGCGGCCCAGTAACGCGCGGGCCGCTCGATGAATCCATCCCGCCTCTTCATTCTCCGGCCGGTCGGCACCGCCCTCCTGATGGCGGCGATCATGCTGGCCGGTCTCGTCGCGCTGCGCTTCCTGCCGCTCGCCGCGCTGCCCGAAGTCGACTACCCGACGATCCAGGTCCAGACCTTCTATCCGGGCGCGAGCCCGGAGGTGATGACGTCGTCGGTCACCGCGCCGCTGGAGCGGCAGTTCGGGCAGATGCCGTCGCTCAACCAGATGTCGTCGCAAAGCTCGGCCGGCGCGTCGGTGATCACGCTGCAGTTCTCGCTCGACCTGCCGCTCGACATCGCCGAACAGGAAGTGCAGGCCGCGATCAACGCGGCCGGCAACCTGCTGCCGTCCGATCTGCCCGCCCCGCCGATCTACGCGAAGGTCAATCCGGCCGACGCGCCGGTGCTGACGCTGGCCATCACGTCGAAGACCTTGCCGCTCACGCAGGTACAGGACCTGACCGACACGCGCCTCGCGATGAAGATCTCGCAGATCGCGGGTGTCGGCCTCGTCAGCCTCTCGGGCGGCAACCGGCCGGCCGTGCGGATCCAGGCGAACCCGACCGCGCTCGCGAAGTACGGGATGAACCTCGACGATCTGCGCACGACGATCTCGAACCTGAACGTGAACACGCCGAAAGGCAACTTCGACGGCCCGACGCGCGCGTACACGATCAACGCGAACGACCAGCTCACCAGCGCCGATCAATACAACGACGCGGTCGTCGCCTACAAGAGCGGCCGCCCGGTGATGCTGACCGACGTCGCGAAGGTCGTCGCCGGCTCGGAGAACACCAAGCTCGGCGCGTGGGTGAACGCCGAGCCCGCGATCATCCTGAACGTGCAGCGCCAGCCGGGCGCGAACGTGATCGCGACCGTCGACGCGATCAAGGCGCAGCTGCCGAAGCTGCAGGAGACGCTGCCCGCCGCGCTCGACGTGCAGATCGTCACCGACCGCACGACGATGATCCGCGCCGCCGTGCGCGACGTGCAGTTCGAGCTGCTGCTCGCGGTCGCGCTGGTCGTGCTCGTGATGTACCTGTTCCTCGCGAACATCTACGCGACCATCATCCCGAGCCTGTCGGTGCCACTGTCGCTGATCGGCACGCTCGCGGTGATGTACATGGCCGGCTTCTCGCTGAACAACCTGTCGTTGATGGCGCTCACGATCGCGACCGGCTTCGTCGTCGACGACGCGATCGTGATGATCGAGAACATCGCGCGCTACGTCGAGGAAGGCGATTCGGGGCTCGAGGCCGCGCTGAAGGGCTCGCGGCAGATCGGCTTCACGATCATCTCGCTGACGGTGTCGCTGATCGCGGTGCTGATTCCGCTGCTGTTCATGGGCGACGTCGTCGGCCGGCTGTTCCACGAGTTCGCGATCACACTTGCAGTGACGATCGTGATCTCGGCGATCGTGTCGCTCACGCTCGTGCCGATGATGTGCGCGAAGCTGCTGCGCCACTCGCCGCCGCCCGAAAGCCACCGCTTCGAGGCGCGCGTGCACCGCGCGATCGACTGGGTGATCGCGCGCTACGCGGTCGCGCTCGAATGGGTGCTGAACCGCCAGCGCTCGACGCTCGTCGTCGCGCTGCTGACGCTCGGGCTCACCGCCCTGCTCTACGTGTACGTGCCGAAAGGCTTCTTCCCCGCGCAGGATACCGGCGTGATCCAGGCAATCACGCAGGCGCCGCAATCGATCTCGTACGGCGCGATGGCCGAACGCCAGCAGGCGCTCGCGGCCGAGATCCTGAAGGACCCGAACGTCGACAGCCTCACGTCGTTCATCGGCGTCGACGGCAGCAACATCACGCTGAACAGCGGCCGGATGCTGATCAACCTGAAGGCGCGCGACGAGCGCGCCGAGTCGGCCGCGCAGATCATCCGCGACCTGCAGCAGCGCGTCGCGAACGTGACCGGCATCACGCTGTTCATGCAGTCGGTGCAGGACCTGACGATCGACTCGACCGTGAGCCCGACGCAGTACCAGTTCATGCTGACGAGCCCGAACCCGGACGAATTCGCGACCTGGGTGCCGAAGCTCGTCACGCGGCTGCAGAAGGAGCCGTCGCTCGCCGACGTCGCGACCGACCTGCAGAGCAACGGCCAGTCGGTCTACATCGAGATCGACCGCGCGAGCGCCGCGCGCTTCGGCATCACGCCGGCGACCGTCGACAACGCGCTGTACGACGCGTTTGGCCAGCGCATCGTGTCGACCATCTTCACGCAGTCGAACCAGTACCGCGTGATTCTCGAGTCGGAGCCGAAGGACCAGCACTACGCCGAATCGCTGAACGACATCTACCTGCCGTCCGCGGGCGGCGGCCAGGTTCCGCTGTCGTCGATCGCATCGTTCCACGAACGGCCGTCGCCGCTGCTCGTCGCGCACCTGTCGCAGTTCCCGTCGACGACGGTCTCGTTCAACCTCGCACCGGGCGCATCGCTCGGCGAGGCCGTGAAGGCGATCGACGCCGCCGAGAAGGACATCGGCCTGCCCGGCTCGTTCCAGACGCGCTTCCAGGGCGCGGCGCTCGCGTTCCAGGCGTCGCTGTCGAACCAGCTGTTCCTGATCCTCGCGGCGGTCGTCACGATGTACATCGTGCTCGGCGTGCTGTACGAAAGCTACATCCACCCGATCACGATCCTGTCGACGCTGCCGTCGGCCGGCGTCGGCGCGCTGCTCGCGCTGATGATCACCGGGCACGATCTCGACATCATCGGGATCATCGGGATCGTGCTGCTGATCGGCATCGTGAAGAAGAACGCGATCATGATGATCGACTTCGCGCTCGAAGCCGAACGCGTCGAAGGCAAGCCGCCGCGCGAGGCGATCTACCAGGCGTGTCTGCTGCGCTTCCGGCCGATCCTGATGACGACGCTCGCCGCGCTGCTCGGCGCGGTGCCGCTGATCTTCGGCGCCGGCGCGGGCTCCGAGCTGCGCCAGCCGCTCGGGATCGCGATCGCGGGCGGCCTGATCGTGTCGCAGGTGCTGACGCTGTTCACGACGCCGGTGATCTACCTCGGCTTCGACAGCCTCGCGCGCCGCGTGCGCGGCTGGTTCGAACGGCACGGCCCCGGCCGCGACGCCGGCAAGCAGACGGGCGCGTAAGCGATGAACCTGTCGCGCCCCTTCATCACCCGCCCCGTCGCGACGACGCTGCTCGCGCTCGGCGTCGCGCTCGCGGGCCTGTTCGCGTTCATCAAGCTGCCGGTGTCGCCGCTGCCGCAGGTCGACTTCCCGACCATCTCGGTGCAGGCGTCGCTGCCCGGCGCGAGCCCCGAGACGGTCGCGACCAGCGTGACGAGCCCGCTCGAGCGGCACCTCGGCTCGATCGCCGACGTCAGCGAAATGACATCGACCAGCACCGTCGGCAACGCGCGGATCATCCTGCAGTTCGGGCTGAACCGCGACATCGACGGCGCCGCGCGCGACGTGCAGGCCGCGATCAACGCGGCGCGCGCCGACCTGCCCGCGTCGCTGAAGAGCAACCCGACGTACCGCAAGGTCAACCCGGCCGATTCGCCGATCATGGTCGTGTCGCTCACATCGGAAACGTCGTCGCCCGCGAAGCTGTACGACGCCGCGTCGACGGTGCTGCAGCAGTCGCTGTCGCAGATCGACGGGGTCGGCCAGGTGTCGGTGAGCGGTTCCGCGAACCCGGCCGTGCGCGTCGAGCTCGAGCCTCACGCGCTGTTCCACTACGGAATCGGCCTCGAGGACGTGCGGGCCGCGCTCGCGTCCGCGAACGCGAACAGCCCGAAGGGCGCGATCGAATTCGGCCCGAAGCACTTCCAGCTCTACACGAACGACCAGGCCTCGCAGGCGTCGCAGTACAGCGACCTGGTCGTCGCCTACCGCAACGGCGCGGCCGTGCGGCTGTCCGACCTGTCCGAGGTCGTCGACGGCGTCGAGGACCTCCGCAACCTGGGCCTGTCGAACGGCAAGCGCGCGGTGCTCGTGATTCTCTACCGCTCGCCCGGCGCGAACATCATCGAGACGATCGACCGCGTGCGCGCGGCGCTGCCGCAACTCACGGCGTCGCTGCCTGCCGACATCACGGTGACGCCGGTGCTCGACCGTTCGACGACGATCCGCGCGTCGCTGAAGGACACCGAGCACACGCTGCTGATCGCGGTGAGCCTGGTCGTGATGGTCGTGTTCCTGTTTCTGCGCAACTGGCGCGCGACGCTGATTCCGAGCGTCGCGGTGCCGATCTCGATCATCGGCACGTTCGGCGCGATGTACCTGCTGGGCTTCTCGATCGACAACCTGTCGTTGATGGCGCTGATCGTCGCGACCGGCTTCGTCGTCGACGATGCGATCGTCGTGCTCGAGAACATCACGCGCCACATCGAGAACGGCAAGCCGCGGCTGCAGGCTGCGTTCGACGGCGCGCGCGAGGTCGGCTTCACCGTGCTGTCGATGAGCATATCGCTCGTCGCGGTGTTCCTGCCGATCCTGCTGATGGGCGGCATCGTCGGGCGCCTGTTCCGCGAATTCGCGTTGACGCTGTCGCTCGCGATCGGCGTGTCGCTCGCCGTCTCGCTGACCGTCACGCCGATGATGTGCGCGCGGCTGCTGCGCGAGTCGCACGAGGTGCAGGAGGAAGGCCGCCTCGGCCGGTTCCTCGAGCGCTTCTTCACGCGGATGCAGCGCGGCTACGAGCGCACGCTGTCGTGGGCGCTGCGCCGTCCGCTGCTGGTCCTGCTGATCCTGTTCGCGACGATCGGCCTGAACGTCTATCTGTACATCATCGTGCCAAAGGGCTTCTTCCCGCAGCAGGATACCGGGTTGATGATCGGCGGCATCCAGGCCGACCAGTCGACGTCGTTCCAGGCGATGAAGCTGAAGTTCTCCGAAATGATGCGGATCGTGCAGGCCAACCCGAACGTGAAGAGCGTCGCGGGCTTCACCGGCGGCACGCAGACCAACTCCGGCTTCATGTTCGTCACGCTGAAGGACCGCACCGAGCGCAAGCTGTCGGCCGACCAGGTGATCCAGCAGTTGCGCAAGCCGCTCGCGGACGTCGCGGGTGCGCGCACGTTCCTGCAGGCCGCGCAGGACATCCGCGTCGGCGGCCGGCAGAGCAATGCGCAGTACCAGTTCACGCTGCTCGGCGATTCGAGCGCCGAGCTGTACAAGTGGGGGCCGCTGCTGACCGAGGCGCTGCAAAAGCGCGCCGAGCTGACCGACGTGAACTCCGACCAGCAGCAAGGCGGCCTCGAGGCGATGGTGACGATCGACCGCGCGACCGCCGCGCGGCTCGGCATCAAGCCCTCACAGATCGACAACACGCTGTACGACGCGTTCGGCCAGCGCCAGGTCTCGACGATCTACAACCCGCTGAACCAGTACCACGTCGTGATGGAAGTCGCGCCGAAATACTGGCAGAGCCCGGAGATGCTGAACCAGGTGTGGATCAGTACGTCGGGCGGCAGCGCGAACGGCTCGCAGACGACCAACGCCGCGGCGGGCACCTTCGTCGCGACTTCGGCCGGTACGTCGAGCGCCGGGACGGCCGCCACCAGCGCCGCGGCGATCGCGTCCGATTCGGCGCGCAACCAGGCGCTGAACTCGATCGCATCGAGCGGCAAGTCGAGCGCGTCGTCGGGCGCGGCGGTGTCGACGTCGAAGTCGACGATGATCCCGCTGTCCGCGATCGCGACCTTCGGCCCGAGCACGACGCCGCTGTCGGTCAACCACCAGGGGCTGTTCGTCGCGACGACGATCTCGTTCAATCTGCCGCCTGGCGTGTCGCTGTCGGAGGCGACCCAGGTGATCTACCAGACGATGGCGCAGATCGGCGTGCCGCCGACGATCGTCGGCAGCTTCCAGGGCACCGCGCAGGCGTTCCAGCAGTCGCTGAACAACCAGCCGATCCTGATCCTCGCGGCACTCCTGGCGGTCTACATCGTGCTCGGGATCCTGTACGAGAGCTACATCCACCCGATCACCATCCTGTCGACGCTGCCGTCGGCCGGCGTCGGCGCCCTCCTCGCGCTGCTGCTGTTCAAGACCGAGTTCAGCATCATCGCGCTGATCGGCGTGATCCTGCTGATCGGTATCGTGAAGAAGAACGCGATCATGATGGTCGACTTCGCGATCGACCAGACGCGCAACGGCAACAAATCGTCGTTCGATGCAATCCACGAGGCGTGCCTGCTGCGCTTCCGGCCGATCATGATGACGACGATGGCGGCACTCCTCGGCGCGCTGCCGCTCGCGTTCGGCAGCGGCGACGGCGCCGAGCTGCGTGCGCCGCTCGGGATCGCGATCGCCGGCGGCCTGATCATGTCGCAGGTGCTGACGCTATACACGACGCCGGTCGTCTATCTGTACATGGACCGGTTCCGCGTGTGGGGCGAGAAGCGCCGCAACCGCCGCGGCAACCCGGGCGGACCGGCGGTGGCGGGCGAGTAAGCGGGTAACGGGCACGCCGGCCGCATCGGGCGGCCGCGTGACGGGCTTGCACGCCGGCCGCGATCGGCTATCGTGTGCCCATGCCCACCCTCGCGCCCCTTCCCGGGGACCCGCCATGAACGTCCAGCTGAACCATACGATCGTCTGGTGCCGCGACAAGCACGCATCGAGCCGCTTCCTCACCGAGCTTCTGGAACTGCCGGCGCCGACGCCGTTCGGCGCGATGCTGGTCGTCCAGCTCGACAACGGCGTGTCGCTCGACTTCTACGAAAAAGAGGGAGAGATCACGGCCCAGCACTACGCTTTCCTGACCGACGAGGCCGGCTTCGATCGCGTGTTCGCGCGCATTCGCGAGCGCGGGCTACCGCACTGGGCCGATCCCGCGAAACGGCAGCCCGGCGACATCTACCGCCACAACGGCGGGCGCGGTGTGTACTTCGACGATCCGGACGGTCACTTCCTCGAAGTGATGACGCAGCCATACGTGCTGAACGGATAGCGGAACGCGTCGGCCGGCATTGCACCGGCCGACGTGGCGGCGCGGGCGGCGCCCTCGATCGGACGCCGCCCCGCCGTGACGCCGTTACTCGGCGGCGGCCGTCTTGCGCGGGCGACGCGCGCGGGTCGCCGTCTTGCGGGCCGGCTTCTTCGGCTTGGCGCCGGATGCCGCTTCGACAGCCGCTTCACCGGTCGATTCGGCAGCCGGTGCTGCTTCGTGCGGCGGCTGCGCGGCCGCCGTCGAGGCACCGTGCTCGCCGGCCGTCGGCGCCGCATGCTGCGCCGCGACGTGGCGGTCCTCACCGTGGTCCGCGTCGCGATGAGGCGCTTCGGCATGTTTCTCGCCGCCGTGCTTGGCGCCGCCGTGCGCAGCCTCGTCCGGCTTCGCCGCCGCGTGACGGCCGGCGCCCTTCGCTTCGCCACCCTTCTTCGCGCCGGTCTTCTTCGCCGCGCTCTTGCGCGCGCGCTTGCGGCCGTCCTTCGCGTCGCCGTGCGGCTCGGCTGCTTCGTTCGCTTCGGCCATCGCGGCCGGCACGAGCGCCGCGTCGCTCACGACGTCGACGAGGTCCGCCTCTTCGGCATCGACCTGCGCGCTTTCGTGAACGGCCGCTTCCGCACGCTGCCCGCGATGCCGCGGCTCGCGCTCGGCCGTTGCAGCCTCGCCGTGGCGCCCGCCGTGGCCGTGCTGCGCGCCACCCGTTTCACGCGCCGCCACAGGCTCGGCCGCCGCGGCGGACTGGCGCGGCCGCGACACGAACGCGCCCGACTTGTCGTCGCGCCCCACCTCGAGCAGGCCGCGCGCCTGCGCTTCGTCGAGCAGGTTGCCGAACGCACGGAAGCCGTAATACGACTCGTTGAAATCCGGCTTGCGGCGCTTGATCGCGCTCTTGAGCACCGACGCCCAGATCTTGCCGACGTCGTCGCGCTCCGATGCCAGCGCGTCGAACGTCTCGACCGCGAGCGCGATCGCCTCGCTCCGGCGCACTTCCAGCTCCGGCTTGCGCGACGGCTCGTCGGCGCGCTTCGCGCCGCCGTTGCCCGTGCGCTGCTGTTCGCGCTTCGCCAGCGCGCGCTGCTGCTCGCGCACCAGGTCGTCGTAGAAAATGAATTCGTCGCAGTTCGCGACCAGCAGGTCCGAGGTCGACTTCTTCACGCCGACGCCGATCACCTTCTTCGCGTTCTCGCGCAGCTTCGACACGAGCGGCGAGAAATCCGAGTCGCCGCTGATGATCACGAACGTATCGACGTGCGACTTCGTGTAGCAGAGGTCGAGCGCGTCCACGACGAGCCGGATGTCGGCCGAATTCTTGCCCGACTGGCGCACGTGCGGAATCTCGATCAGCTCGAAGCTCGCCTCGTGCATCGACGCCTTGAAGCCCTTGTAGCGCTCCCAGTCGCAATACGCCTTCTTCACGACGATGCTGCCTTTCAGCAGCAGCCGCTCCAGCACGGGCTTGATGTCGAATTTCTCGTACTTCGCGTCGCGCACGCCGAGCGCGACGTTCTCGAAGTCGCAGAACACGGCCATGCTGACGTTGTCCAGGGGTAATGCCATGTGTACTCCAACCGGTTGGTCGCCGCGTTGTATTGCGTAGCGGCGAAAAATGCATCGCGCACATGATAGCCGGTCGGCGGGTCGATTCCGCCATCCATGCGCGCGAGCGCGCGGATAACGGGGTGCCGCGCCGGCCGTTACTGAGCGGTACAGCCCCAATTACCCGCGCGCCGCCTCCCCAAATCGACATACACTTGAGTATCGGTCGTCCGTCCCTATCTGGGAGGATGACGCATCGCGCAAGGAGCGGTTTCATGACGACGAAGGTATTGCTGATTGGCGCGACCGGCCGCACGGGTCGAGCCTGCGCTGATCTGCTGCTCGAGCAGCCGGAATTCGAGGTGACTGCGCTGGTGCGCCGGCACGGCTATGCGCTGCCGGGCGCGAAGGTCGTCGAGGCCGATCTGACGGGCGATTTCTCGCACGCGTTCCAGGGCATCACGCACGTGATCTACGCGGCCGGCTCGGCGGAATCGGAAGGCGCCGCCGAAGAGGAGCAGATCGACCGCGACGCGGTCGCGCGCACGGCCGAGCATGCGCTCGCCTACAACGTGCAGAAGCTGGTCGTGATCAGTTCGCTGAGCGCGTACTGGCCGGAGCGCAGCGGCGACGCGCTGCGCCACTATTCGCGGATGAAGCGCGAAGGCGACGAGCGCGTGATCGCATCGGGCATCGACTACGTGATCCTGCGCCCCGGCCCGCTCGCGGACGGCCCGGGCGTCGGCAAGATCGCGCTGACCGAGGAGCCACTCGACCCGGCGCCGCCGGTGTCACGCCAGGATGTCGCATGGGCCGCGATGGAGGCGATCAAGCTCGGCATTTCGCGCAAGGTCATCGGCTTCGTCGGCGGCAGCGTGCCGATCGAACAGGCGTTGCGCGCGTAACACACGCCCGGGCCGCCACGGGGCGGCGCATTTCGTCGTGCCGGCGGCCCGCGATGCGGGCCGCTTTACTGCACGCTTGCCGCGTCCGGCTTACTGCTTCGGATGCGCATCGGCCCACGCCTTCACCGCGCCGAGCGTGTTCTCGACGTGCTTGTCGGGCGACAGGCTCGTGTATTCGTACAGCACCTTCCCCTCCGGCGAAATCACGTAGGACACGCGGTTCGCACGATCGAGCGCGGGCAGCTTCGCGTCGTATTCGCGGATGATCTTCGCGTCCGGATCGGCCGCGACCGGGAACTTGCTGCGGCACTCGCTCACCGAGAACTTCGTCAGCGTGTCGATGTTGTCCGCGGATACGCCGATCACCGTCGCGCCGTAAGCCTTGTAACGATCGACGGCATCCGCGAACGCATGCGCCTCGATGGTGCAACCCTTCGTGAACGCGGCCGGGTAGAAGTACAGCACGACCGGCCCGTGCTTCAACGCATCGGCCAGCGAGTACGTGTAAGTCTTGCCGCCCAGCGACGCCTGCGTCGTGAAGTCGGGCGCCGCGTCGCCCGGCTTCAGTTGCGCCTGCGCGACCAGCGCATGGCCGGCCACCAGCAGCGCCGCCGCGCCGCCCACCAACAGTTTTCGCTTCATCTGCGTCCTCATTTCTTATAAAGTCAGCCTCGATGTAGGCCATACCGGCGTTCGCCTGTCGAACGCCGGTGTGCACGACCCGGCCCGGCGGCAGCGCCAGCCGCGGCCGGCCGGTTAAAGATTCCGCGCAGTCTGCCGTTATTCCTTCCGGACAGCCGGTTCCAGCCCTTCACGTCAGCGAGATACATGGAAGCCAACAGGAAACAGACGCCACGCAAGGGCTCCTGGCGCAATGCCTTGCATACGCTGCGCCGCTTCGCCTGGTCGGGCGGCGCGCTGATGCCTGCGCGCGCCGGCGCGCCGCGCCGCGACGACACCGTGCGCAACTGGCTGGAACAGACGGTCGGCACGGTGGATTTCCTCGCCCATGTCGATCGCGAGCTGCGCTTTCTGTATGTGTCCGACGCGAGCCTGCGCTTCATCGGTTATCACCGCGACTACCTGCACACGCTGACGCTGCGCGACCTGATCGCGGAACAGGATACCGCGGTGCTCGAAGGCCTGCTTGCGCGCGCCGCGCGTTCCGGCCAGGTCGAGAAGGCGACGATGTGCATCGTCAAGTCGCTCACCTATCCGCTCGACGTCGAGATCCGCGCGTTCAAGAGCCGCCACCACGGCGTCGACGGCTTCGCGATCGCGGCGTTCGACGTGTCGGCCTGGCGCGCGCTCGAGGCGCGCCTGACGTACGAGATGCACCACGATCCGATGACGGGGCTCGACAATCTGTCCGCGCTCGTGCCCGCGCTGATGCGCGCGCAGCAGGCCGCCGACGAAAGCGGCACCTGCGCGGCGCTGCTGCTGCTCGATCTCGACGACTACCAGCGCATCAACCGCGCGCTCGGCTACGACGCCGGCGACACGCTGCTGCGCGACACCGCGCAGCGGCTGCAGGCGCTCGTCGCACCCGGCGAACAGCTCGCGCGCGTCGCGAGCGACAAGTTCGCGATCGTGTTCACCGCGCCGGACCGCACGCGCGCGAGCAATGCCGCCGACGCGCTCGCGCGCCGGTTGCAGGCCGCGGTGCGCGAACCTTACGCGTATCAGGGGCAGACCGTCCACTTGTCCGCGAGCATCGGCATCGCGCTGTACCCGGACGAGCGCGCCGCGCCCCATCGCGCGCAGCATCACAGCCCGCTGCTGCGCCGCGCCGACCATGCGCTCGCGCAGGCGAAGGCGTCCGGCGGCAATGCGCTCGCGTTCCATGAACCGGTCGACGATCCGGCCGACGCGGAACGGCTGAAGCTCGAGGCCGACCTGTACGACGGCGTGCGCAACGGCGAGTTTTCGCTGCACTTCCAGCCGATCACGCGCAGCCAGTCGGGGGCGGTGGACGGCGTGGAGGCGCTGATCCGCTGGCGCCATCCAGTGCACGGCCTCGTGCCGCCGGCGACCTTCATTCCGCTCGCCGAATCGATCGGCCTCATCAACTATCTCGGCAACTGGGTGCTCAAGGCCGCGTGCATGCAGCTCGTCGCCTGGGATCGCCAGGGGCTCGCGCTGCAGTACGTGGCGGTCAACGTGTCGCCGCAGCAGTTCCGCGACCCGCGCTTCACGCAAAGCGTGCGCGAGGCGATCGCGCTGACGGGCATCGACCCGCGCCGCATCGTGCTGGAAATCACCGAAAGCCTGCTGATGCACGATCCCGTGCAGGCGAAGGGGCTGCTCGAGGAGCTGACCGCGCTCGGCATCCGCTTCGCGATCGACGATTTCGGTACCGGCTATTCGAGCCTCGCGTACCTGCAGCGCTTCCCGCTCGCGAAGCTGAAGATCGACCGCAGCTTCGTCGAGAACCTGCTGACGTCGCGCAACGATCGCGCGATCGTGTCGGCGGTGGTCGGCCTCGCGCAAACGCTCGATCTCGAGCTCGTCGCGGAAGGCGTCGAGACCGAGGCGCAGCGCGAGCTGCTGACCGAGATGGGCTGCAACCACATCCAGGGCTGGCTCGTCTGTCAGGCGCTGCCGTCCGAGGAGCTCGCGCGGCGCTTCGAGGCGCAGCAGCTGCGCCTGCACGCCGCCTGACGCGCGCGGCGAACCGGATAGATCCGTATGTCAATCACCGCACACCTGCCCCGCACGGCGCTGCTCGACAAGCTGTGGGCCCGGATGAACGAACGGGGCGACTTCCCGCTGCTGTCGGAGTCGCTGCGCGCGACGATGGCCGCGATGAAGAACGACGATCTCGACTTCACCGCGCTCGTGCGCGTCGTGCTGTCGGATTTCGCGCTCACGCAGAAAGTCCTGCGGCTCGCCAATTCCGCGATGTACATGGCGTTCGGCGGCAACATCACGACCGTCACGCGGGCGCTGATGGTGCTCGGCATGGACACCGTCGGCCATCTCGTCGTCGGGCTCAAGCTCGTCGACCATTTCCACCACAGCACCCCGCGCCGCATCGACGCGAAGCTCGAGCTGAACCGCGCGCTGCTGTCCGGCTGCGTCGCCCGCAAGCTGACCGAGCATGCCGAGTTGCGCGGCGGCGAGGAGGCCGTCGTCTGCACGCTGATGCGTCAGGTCGGCAAGCTGCTGGTGGTCTGCTATCTCGACAGCGAATGGGACCGGATCCGCCGCCGCGCCGCCGAGCTGGACGGCGACGAAGCGGCCGCGTGCGTCGACGTGCTGGGCGTCGGCTTCGACGAGATCGGTCTCGAGGCCGCCGCGAGCTGGCGGCTGCCCGACGTGATCCGCGCCGGCATGGCCGACGGCGACGGCGCACACGCGGCCAGCGCCGACGAGGACGACATCGACGAAGACCGCCAGCGGCCCCGCGACGCCTGCGCCGACGACAGCCCCGAGCGCGTGCGCTGGCTGCGCGCGGTGAGCCGCTGCTCGACCGACGTCGCCAGTGCGCTCGCGATGCCCGCGGGCCCGCAGCGCGATGCGCATATCGCGGTGCTCGCGCAGCACTACGAGCAGGAACTGGACATCGACGCCGGCGCGCTGGTGGAAATCGCCGACCGGCTCGCACGCGAGGAAGCGAGCGACACCGTGATGCGCGAGATCGTCGAGCTGCGCGCGAACGCCGACGCGATCGCGCGGGCGCAGCCCGATCCCGAGGCATGCCTCGAAGCCGGCCTCGCGGACCTGCGCGCGCTGCCGTCCGAACATGTGCTGACGCCGGTGCTCGCGCTCGCGTCGGAAAGCCTGCTGGCGGGCCTCGCGTTCACGCGCACCGTGATGTTCGTGCGCCGTGACGACGGCGCGTTCGCCGCGCGGCTCGGCTTCGGCCCGGACGTCGACGCGGCGCTCGACCGCCTGTGCTTCGACGAGCGCTTCGAGCCGGACGTGTTCCATCTCGCGATCACGAACTCGGTCGGCATCTTCATCGAGCAGGCGCAGGACCCGAAGATGGTGAAGCGCCTGCCCGCGTGGTATCTCGATGCGCTTCCCGACACGCGCGCGTTCGTGCTGCTGCCGGTGCGCGTCGGCACGAAGACCGTCGGCCTGCTGTACGGCGACTGGGCCGGTGCGCAGCCGGCGCGCAAGATCACGCAGCAGGAGATGAGCGTGCTCAACGAGCTCGCGCGCGAACTGGGGCGGTTCTTCCCCGCGTAACGAAGCGGCACCCCAAAAGCAAACCGGCCGCGAAAGCGGCCGGCTGCATGGTGCGACGAATCGAAACGCTTACTTGAGCGTGACCGGCACGCTGAAGTACTTCTTCGCGAGGTTGTCGATCGTGCCGTCGGCCTTCAGTTCCTTCAGCGCCTGATCGAGCGCCGTCTTCAGCGCCGCGTCGTTCTTGCGCAGACCGAAACCGACGCCCGAGCCGAGGATCTCCGCATCGCTGACCGTGCCGCCGGCGAAGCCGAAGCCCTGGCCTTGCGGCTTCGACAGGAAGCCCTTCGAGCCCGCTTCCGAATCCTGGAACGTCGCGTCGAGACGGCCCGACTTCAGGTCGGCGTAGGCCAGGTCCTGCGTCTGGTACGGCACGACGTCGACGCCGGCCGGCGCCCACTTCTTCTTCGCGTACGCTTCCTGGATCGTGCCCTGCAGCACGCCGACGCGCTTGCCCTTCAGCGCTTGCGGGGTCGGCAGCAGGCCGCTGCCCTGCTTCGCGATCAGCTGGTTCGGAATCGTGTAGATCGGATCGGTGAACGCGATCGCGTGCTTGCGCTGATCGGTGATCGTCATGTCCGAGTTGATCGCATCGAACTTGCGCGCCTGCAGCGCGGGGATCAGGCCGTCGAAGTCGTTCTCGACCCACACGCACTTCGTCTTCAGCTTCGCGCACACCGCGTTGCCGATGTCGATGTCGAAGCCGGTCAGCTTGCCGTCGGGCGTCTTGTATTCGAACGGCGCGTACGAGGCCTCGACGCCGAACCGGATCTCCTTCAGATCCGCAGCCATCGCGCTGCCTGCCGCCACGGCCGATGCCGCCACTACCGCGTGCGCGGCCACTTTACGCCAATCCAACTTCATCAGGTGTTCTCCTCGATACTCGAATGTTCCGGAACTACGGGCGCATGCATCATTGCAGGGTCGGATGACAACGACAATGCCGATGCCGCGCCTTGATGCGGCGCAACAGCCGCAAGGCCGCGATTGTACCAATCCGCGCGGCCCGACACGGCAAAGCGGCCGCCGGCGCACGATGCTGCACTGCATGCGCGATGACGGCCGGATGCGCCGTCGAACTTGCAAGACGATGTCGCAAATACGCAAGGCGCGACGCGCGGGCCGTCTGCGCGGCGTGCGGGCGTCGACGCAATTCAGGGATGCCGCGGGACGATGCGCGGGCGACGGATCGCCGCAGCCGCGCGCAGCCGTTTTTTTGTCAGACGAGTGCGGCGAGCGTCTCGCGCGTCGTGTCGACGACGAGCAGGCCCGCGCGCAAACCCGGCTTCACGGTCGGATTCGGAAACACGATGCGCTCCTCGTCGTGCTGCACCGTGTAGCGATAGTCGCCGTCCTGCGCGAGCACGGTGCCGCGCGCGAACGCGGTGAAGTTCGCGACGTCGGCCGCGACGAACAATTCGAGCGCGTCGCTCTGCTTCGTGATCTGGTCGATGACGGTGAACACGCGCGGCAACCGCGGATGGTCGACGTCGCGCGGCGTATGGCCGCCCCACCCGCCCGAGACGAGCTTGCGCACCGCGCGGTCCGCCGGCGCGAAGCGCGACAGATCGTTCTGGCCGAACGGCCGCACTTTGCCGAGTTCGAGCGTGCATGCGAGCGTGCCGCAATGCTCGGCCGTGTAATGCGAATACGTATTGCCTTTCGCGGTATGCAGCAGCACGGCCGCGATGCGCGCATCGCCGAGCCATTCGATCATCGCGCGGGTCGGCGGCGTGCCCGTGTGCGGCAGCAGCGCGAACTGCTCGAACACCGATGCGCGGATCGCCGTGTGCATGTCGATGTGCCAGCGCGCGCCGCCCGCCGGCGCGGCCGCGAAGAACGCGGCGGCCGCCGCTTCGAGCTGCACCGCGCGCGGCGCTTCGCGGCTCGCGGGCACTTGCGTGTGGCGGCCGCTGAACAGGCGGTTCAGGTCGTCGTCGAGATAGCGTTCGCCCGCGCGCATCGCCGGCAGGTTGCCGAGCACGACGAGCAATCGGCACGCGAGCGGCAGCGTGGCCGCCGCGAGATCGCGCACGAGCATCGACAGCAGCTCGATCGGCGCGGTCTCGTCGCCATGCACGCCGGCCGACACGAGCACGCTCGCCGCGTCGCCGGCCCCGTCGGCCAGCGCCGGCTCGAGCTGGAGCAACCCGTCGCCGAGCCATTGCCAGCGCACCGCACCGTCCGCGCACGTGCCGTCCGTCACGGCCGGCGCGTCGCCCGCGAGCGTGAACGCGAGGAAATCGTCGAGCAGCGCGGCGGCCGGCATGCGGGACTCAGCGCTGGAAGTCATACAGCGACCCGACACGCAGGATCTGCGTGAGCTCGTCGAGCGCCGTGCGCGATTCGTCGAGCAGCGTCGGATCGGCGAGGTCTTCCGGGGCAAGACGATCGCGGTAATGCTTTTCGATCCACGCGTCGAGCGACGCGAACAGCGTGTCGTTGATCCACACGTTCGACGTGACGGCCGCACGCTCGGCTTCGTTCAGCACGACGCGCAGGCGCAGGCACGCGGGGCCGCCGCCGTTCTTCATGCTTTCGCGCAGGTCGAACACCAGCACGTCGCGGATCGGGCCGTTGCCGGCCGCGAGCTGATCCAGATAAGCGGCGACGTTCGCGTTCTCGCGGCATTCCTGCGGCACGACGAGCACCTGCGAGCCGTCCGCGCGCGACAGCAACTGGCTGTTGAACAGATACGACGTCACCGCGTCGTTCACGCTCACGGCCGCATCGGGCACCTCGATCACGTTCAGCCGCGCGCCGCGCGCATCGAGCGTGGCCGTCAGCGTGTCATAGATCGCCTGCTTGTTGACGAACGCACGCTCGTGCGTGAACAGCGTGTCGCGGTTGCCCACCGAGATCACGTCGTTGTGGAACACGCCTGCATCGATCACGTCCGGATCCTGCTGCGCGTAGACCGTCGCCGTTTCGGCGAGACCGTGGCGATGCGCGACCGCGCGGCTCGCCTCGAAGGTCTGGCGCGCCGGGAAGCGCTTCGGCTCCGGGCCGCGGCGGTATTCCGAGCGGCCGTACACGAAGAACTCGACGCCCGGCTGGCCGTATTCCGCGCAAAAGCGCGTATGGTTCGCGGCCCCCTCGTCGCCGAGTGCCGGCGTGCCCGTCAGCGCCTCGTGCACCGCGAAGTGCGCGGGATCGGCGAACAGCGTCGACAGCGTGCGGCGCGTCGCCTCGTGCTCGATCGCGCGATGCAGCTTGCTGCACAGGTTGGCCGGCGTGAAGTGCACGCGGCCGTCGCTCGTGTCGGCCGACGGGCTGACGGTGGCCGCATTCGCGGTCCACATCGCCGACGCCGAGCTCGCCGCGGCGAGCAATTCGGGCGCCTGCTTCGCGGCCTTCGCGATCACGTCCGCGTCCTTGCCGGAGAAGCCGAGCTCGCGCAACAGGCGCAGCGACGGGCGCTCCTGCGGCGGCAGCACGCCTTGCGCGAAACCGAGATCCGCGAGCTGCTTCATCTTGCGCAGCCCCTGCTTCGCGGCGGCCTTCGGGTTCGCGGCCGACTTCTCGTTGTTGAGCGACGCCACGTTGCCGAACGACAGCCCGGCGTAGTTGTGGGTCGGGCCGACGAGTCCGTCGAAATTGGCTTCTTGTGCGTTCATCGTCGTTCCCTCGATCAGAAATGCAGGCCCGGCGACGGGCTCGCGGGCAAGGTCAATTCGGCGCTTTCCACCGACGCCATCGGATACGCGCAATAGTCGGCCGCGTAGTACGCGCTCGGCCGATGGTTGCCCGAGCGGCCCGTGCCGCCGAACGGCGCGGCCGACGATGCACCGTTGGTCGGGCGGTTCCAGTTGACGATCCCCGCACGGATCGTGCGGCGGAAGTGGTCCCATGCGTGCGCGTCGTCGGCCAGCAGGCCGGCGGACAGGCCGAACGCCGTGTCGTTCGCGCGCGCGATCGCTTCGTCGAACGTCGCGTAGCGGACGATCTGCGCGAGCGGGCCGAAGTGCTCTTCGTCGGGCAGGTTCGCCACGCCGGTCACGTCGAGGATCGACGCATTCACGAAACCCAGGCGCGGATCGCGCTGCGTCATCGCGATGATCGGCTTCGCGCCCTGCTCGACCAGCCGCGACTGCGCGTCGACGAGCTTCGCGGCCGCGCGGGCCGAGATCACCGCGCCCATGAACGGTTGCGGATCGGCGTCGAACACGTCGGCCGTGATCTTCGACGTGACGTCGGCGAAACGTGCGAGGAAGCGGTCGCCGAACGCGCCTTGCGGCACGAAGATGCGGCGTGCGCACGTGCAGCGCTGGCCGGCCGACAGGAACGCCGACTGGATCGTGTGATGCACGGCCGCGTCGATGTCCTCGACTTCGCCGATCACGAGCGGGTTGTTGCCGCCCATCTCGAGCGCGAGCACGATTTCCGGACGGCCGCCGAACTGCTTGTGCAGCAGCGTGCCGGTGTCCGAACTGCCGGTGAAGAACAGCCCGTCGATCTGCCGATGATTCGCGAGCGCGATGCCCGTGTCCTTCTCGCCCTGCACGAGGTTCAGCACGCCGGCCGGCAGCCCGGCCTCCTGCCACACCTCGACCGTCGCGCGCGCGACGCCCGGCGCGAGCTCCGACGGCTTGAACACAACCGTGTTGCCCGCGATCAGCGCCGGCACGATATGGCCGTTCGGCAAGTGGCCGGGGAAGTTGTACGGGCCGAACACCGCGACGACGCCGTGCGGACGATGGCGCAGCACCGCGACGCCGTCGGCCATGCCCTGGCGCTTCTCGCCGGTGCGTTCCTGGTAGGCCTGGATCGAGATGCCGACCTTCGCGGCCATCGCCGCGACTTCGGTGCGCGCTTCCCACAGCGGCTTGCCCGTCTCGCGGCCGATCGCGGTGGCGATCGCTTCCTTGCGCTCTGTGAGCAGCGCCGCGAAGCGCTTGACGATCGCGCAGCGCGATTCGAAGTCGAGTGCTGACCAGCCGGCGAATGCGCGACGCGCGCTCGCGACCGCGCCGTCGACGTCGACCGCCGATGCGCTGCCGCCCTGCCATGCGATCGCGTCGGTGCCCGGGTTGCGCGAAGCGAAGACGGGGCCCGAGCCTGCGACCCAGGCGCCGTCGATGAAGAGTTCCGTCATGATTCGTTTATCCCTGTTTGACTTTGAGCGGCAGCACGCGAACCGGATCGCCGGCCTTCACGTCGAGCGCGGCGGCATCCTCGGCCGACAGCACGAACGCGCCATTCGCGACCACGCCCGGCGCGACGCCGACGCGGAAATCGCCGAGCGACGTATTCGACACGAGCGACTTCGGCGAATGGCCGCCCGGCGCATCGTCTCCGACGTCCGGCTCGCCGATCGCGACCGGCACGACGACGCTTTCGCGCACCGTGCGCAGGTCGTTGACGTGGCATTCGAGCACCGGGCCCGCGTCGAAGATGTCGACGTGATTCTGGTAGCGCAGCCCCTCCGCCTCGAGCATCTTGCGGGCCGGCAGCGTGTCGCGGTGCGTGAGGCCGACCGCGTCCTGCGCGTCCTGCGGCAGCAGGTCGACGTACACCGGATAGCGTGGCATCAGTTCCGCGAGGAACGACTTGCGGCCGTGCGAGCTGAGGTAGTCGGCCGCGTTGAAATCGATCTGGTAGAAGTGCGAACCGACCGCGCGCCAGAACGGCGACGTGCCGTCGTCGTCGAAGTGGCCGCGCAGCTCCGCGCAGATGCGTTCCGGAAAGCGGTCGCGGAACTGCGCGATGAACATGAAGCGCGAGCGCGACAGCAGGCCGCCGACGCCGCCCGTGCGATAGCGCGGGCTCAGGAACAGCGAGCACACTTCCGCATAGCCCGTCAGGTCGTGCGAGATGTTCAGCGCGTGCATCCGCGTCCACACGCCGAGCTCCTGGCTCGCATGCACGACCGTGCTCACGCGATAGTTGTAGAACGGCTGCTCGAGGCCGACCTGCGACTCGATCCCGCACACGCCCGCGATGTCGCCCGTCTTCGACTCTTCCATCACGAAGAAGTAGCCGGCTTCGCCCGGCGCGGCCTCGCCGTCGAGCGTGCGGCGCGTGCGTTCGATGCGCGCGGCGAGCGCGTCGCGATCGGGCTTGAACGTGGTCAGGCCCGGCCCGGTTTCCTTCGCGAGCGATACGAGCGCGTCGACGTCGCCCGTTTGTACGACCCGAACGACGATCATGCTGCGTCTCCCTTCATGTCTTCATCGTCGCGGCGGTGCAGCGGCACGCAGCGCACGACGTCACCCTCCTTCACATCGAGCGCCGCGCGCACGTCGCCGGCCAGCGGCGCATGGGCGCCCCGCGCTTCGGCCGTGTCGCCCGGCAGGTCGGCCAGCACGCAGCGGAACGATTCGCCGCTGCCGGTCGACACCATGTATGCGACGTCGCCCTGCTGGTGCGCGGCCTCGCGCACGACGCGCTCCGCGCCGTGCTTCACGCACGCGGTGCGGTCGACCTGCGCGGTCAACACCGGGCCCGCGTCGAAGATGTCGACGAAGCGGTCCGGCTCGAAGCCTTCCTCGAGATGGATGTCATACGCGAGCAGCGCCGATTCGTTCGGCTCGCCGAGCACGCGCTGCGCGGCTTCCGGCAGCAGCGGCACGTAAAGCGGATACGCCGGCATCACTTCCGCGATGAACGTGCGGCTGCGACCGCCCGACGCGATGTCGACGTCGGTGAAGTTGCGGCCGAAGAACTTGCGGCCCACCGCTTCCCAGAACGGCGATGCGCCCGTGCCGTCGCTCACGCCGAGCAGCAGCGTGAACACTTCCGGCGTGAAGCGGCGGCGGTTCGCGGCGATGTACATCATCCGCGCGCGCGAGATCAGGTGCGCGGCCGCGTCGCCGCGCAGCGACGGATCGACGTAGAAGCCGGCCAGCCGGCTCTTGCCGGTCAGCTCGTGCGACATCGTGAGCGCGTGGATCTTGCGGTTCACGTGCAGCTCGCGCGACGCGTGGATCAGTGCGTCGTTGCGGAACGCGTAGAACGGTTCCGAGTAGCCGGCCGCGGCCACGATGCTCGCCGTGCCGAGCAGCTTGCCCGTCGACGAATCCTCGAGCACGAAGAGGTAGAACTCCTCGCCGGCGAAGTCGACGTCCGCGCGAAACGAATCCTCGGAGAGCGCCACGCGCGCTTCGAGCGCCGCGCGGTCGTGCGGCAGCGAGTGCAGGACCGGCTGCGCGGTGCGCGCCATGTGCGCGAGCGCATCGAGATCCGTGAGTTTGCCGGGGCGAACAAATAGCATCGTCGTTCCTGTCTGCGATGGGTGCGCCGATCAGCGCGCGGTGGCTTCCTGGGCCGCGAGCACCTGCTCGACCGCCTTCTCGAAGCGCTTCACGCCTTCGTCGAGCAGGTCGAACGGGATCACGAGCGACGGGACGAAGCGCAGCACGTTCGGGCCGGCGATCAGCATGATCAGGCCGTTCTCGGCGGCGGCGGTGACGAAGTCCTTCGCGCGGCCGTCGAATGCGGCGGTGAGTTCCGCGCCGACCAGCAGGCCCTTGCCGCGGACGTCCTTGAAGATGCCAAAGCGTGCGTTGATGCGTTCCAGCGCGCCCTTCAGTCGCACGCTGCGTTCGCGCACGCCTTCGAGGAGTGCCGGGTCGCCGATCAGTTCGACGACCTTGTCCGCGATCGCCGACGCGAGCGGGTTGCCGCCGTACGTCGTGCCGTGCACGCCGACCTTGAAGTGCGCGGCCAGTTCGTTCGTCGTCAGCATCGCGCCGATCGGGAAGCCGTTGCCGAGCGCCTTCGCGGTCGTGAGGATGTCCGGCGTGACGCCCGTGTCCATGTACGCGTAGAACTGGCCCGTGCGGCCGACGCCCGTTTGCACTTCGTCGAAGATCAGCAGTGCGTCGTTGGCGTCGCAGGCTTCGCGCAGTGCCTTCAGGAAGGCCGGATCGGCCGGGATCACGCCGCCCTCGCCCTGCACCGGCTCGACGATCACCGCGCAGGTTTGCGGGCCGATCGCGGCCTTGGCGGCTTCGATGTCGTTGAACGGCAGGTGCTTGATGCCTTCAGGCACCGGGCCGAAACCTTCCGAGTATTTCGGCTGGCCGCCGACGCTGACCGTGAAGAACGTGCGGCCGTGGAACGACTGGACGAACGACACGATTTCGTATTTGTCGGCGCCGTGGCGGTCGAATGCGACGCGGCGTGCGAGCTTCAGGGCGGCTTCGTTCGCTTCGGCGCCCGAGTTCGCGAAGAACGCGCGGTCGGCGAAGGTCAGGGATTCGAGGCGCTTCGCGAGGCGCAGCACCGGCTCGTTCGTGTAGCCGTTGCCGATGTGCCAGAGCTTGCGGCCTTGTTCGTCCAGAACCTTCAGCAGTTCCGGGTGGCCGTGGCCCAGCGACGTCACCGCGATGCCGCACGCGAAATCCACGTATTCGCGGCCGGCCGTGTCCCACACGCGCGAGCCCTCTGCACGGTCCGGCACGAACGGCGCGGGGGAGAATACCGGCACCATCACTTCGTCGAATGTCTGGCGGGTCACGGTCGAGGTCGTCATGGTCGTTCCTTTCGGTTTCGTAAGAGGGTTCAACAGGATCAAGTTTAGGTAAGGGTGACGCAAGCGTCTTGCGGATTTGCGACGGGTTCTATCGGAAGCGGATGGTTCGGCGTATTTTGCCCTTTCGGCGGGGGTGGTTTTTTTTGTGGGCTTTATTTGGGGTCGTTTGGTGGTGCGTGGTTTGTTGGCGTGAAGCACCTGGGGGCGTGTCGGTCTATTAGCGTTGCCCCTGCGCGGGGCGGCGGTTACTTTTCTTTGTCTTGCCAAAGAAAAGTAACCAAAAGAAAGGCGCTCGGATAACGCATGACCTCCCGGTGCCGTGGTCATCCAAGTGGCCCTCGCCTAAGTGTCCGCGCCAGGCTGGAACCCGGAGTGGTTCGAGCAATGGGTCTGACATCACTCGCCACCACACGGAGCGGTATACCGCCCGCTCGCTCCATCCTCGCTTCGCTCGGCTGCAAGGTTCTTCAGCCGCAATTCATGAGCCCGCGCGTCATCTGGAACGCCCACTGATCAGTTCGCCGAATCAGTGAGGCATCCGCTGCATAGCGATGACAAATTCGATTTATTGGATCGATGTGCTACCCACCACGATTCTGGAAAACATTCGTCCAACCGCGTTGAAAAAGGGATGGGTGGACCTGTCGGCCGAGCGAAGCGAGGACGGAGCGAGCGGGCGGTATACCGCTCTGTGGAGTGGTGAGTGATGTCAGACCCATTGCTCGAACCACTCCGGGTTCCCGCCTGGCGCGGACACTTAGGCGAGGGCCACTTGGATGACCACGGCACCGGGAGGTCATGCGTTATCCGAGCGCCTTTCTTTTGGTTACTTTTCTTTGGCAAGACAAAGAAAAGTAACCGCCGCCCCGCGCAGGGGCGACGCTAATAGACCGACACGATCCCAGGTGCTTCACGCCAACAAACCGCGCACCGCAAAAAACCTCAATCCTTGCCACCACGCTCGACCAGCGCCCCCCCACGAGGCTCACTCCCCCCGCCGGTCTGCTTCTCGAGCCACGCTCGCCGATCTTCCCGAGGCGTCACACCAAACCGCTCGCGATAAGCATTAGAAAAATGCGCAGCAGAAGAGAACCCACAAGCGAGACTGACCTGAACCACCGACTTGCTAGTCCGCTGCAACTGCGTCCTGGCCTTGAGCAACCGGAGATTGAGGTAATACTTCGAGGGCATCGCCCCGAGATACTGGCGAAAAAGCCTTTCGAGCTGCCGCCGGGAAACGCCCACGAGCCCGGCGATCTCATCGGTCGTCAAGGGATCCTCGACATTGGCTTCCATCAACAGCAGCGCATCGTTCAGCCGAGGATGCCGCTCGCCCGGCGCGGTCACGAAAGGAATCCGCTGCCGCTCCTCGCCGCTGCGCAGCGTGCCGGCCCCGAGCGCATCGGCAATGCGCTCACCCAGATCCGCCCCGTGTTCCCGGCCGATCATGGCCAGCATGAAATCGACGGTCGCCTGCCCGCCCGCACAGGTCGCCCGATCGCGATCGATCTCGAAGATCTGCTGCGTGACGATCGACCGCTCGAATTGTTCGGCGAACTGCTGATATGTCTCCCAGTTCACGCTCACGCGATATCCGGAAAGCTGCCCGGCCATCGCGAGCCACCACACGCCGTGGTGAATCCCGGTCACAACCGGCGTGCGCTGCCCGACCCGCGCGAGACTCGCGAGAAACAACCGATAGTCCGCAAACTGCTGAAACCGCTCCGACACGACGATCAGCCAGTCGCACGCGATCGCATCGTTGAACGCCGCATCGGCATGCCACTGCGCACCGCCGGCGAGCGGCACCGGCCGCCCATCCCACGAACACACCTGCCAGCGATACAGCAAGCGCCCGTCGATCTCGTTCGCGAGATGCAATGCATCGACGATCGGACCCACACCCGACATCGACACGGGCGGCAATGCAACGATCGCCACCTGCGTCGTGCGGGTGGCGCCTGCGGGACGAGACACCGGTACCACGTATGAAACCCGCCTTTCGCGTTACTTGAGACTGCCCGACAGGAACTGCTTCAGACGCTCGCTCTGCGGACGCACCAGCACCTCCTTCGGATCGCCCTCTTCCTCGGTCCGCCCCTGATGCAGGAACATCACGTGATTCGACACGTTGCGCGCAAAACCCATCTCGTGCGTGACGACGATCATCGTGCGGCCTTCCTCGGCCAGCTTCTGCATCACCTTCAGCACTTCGCCGACCAGTTCCGGGTCGAGCGCCGAAGTCGGCTCGTCGAACAGCATCACGTCGGGATGCATCGCCAGCGCGCGCGCGATCGCGACGCGCTGCTGCTGGCCGCCCGACAGATGCGACGGATACTGCTTCTCGACGCGCGGCGGCAAGCCGACCTTCTCCAGGTACTCGCGCGCACGCTCCTCGGCTTCCTTCTTCGAAATGCCGAGCACGTGCACCGGCGCTTCCATCACGTTCTCGAGCACGTTCATGTGCGCCCACAGATTGAAGTGCTGGAACACCATCGCAAGCTTCGTGCGGATGCGCTGCAACTGCTTGTGATCGGCAACCTCGAGCGCGCCGGCGCGGTCGGTCTTCGTGCGCACGGCCTCGCCGTCGACGACGATCTGCCCCGCATTCGGCCGCTCGAGAAAATTGATGCAGCGCAGGAACGTGCTCTTGCCCGAACCGCTCGCGCCGATGATGCTGATGACGTCGCCCGCCTTCGCGTTCAGCGACACGCCCTTGAGCACCTCGTTATCGCCATAGCGCTTGTGAATGTCGACGGCGGCAAGCTTGACGGAAGCGGACGCGCTCGTTTGAGTGATCTCGGCCAACTGGCTCTCCTCGAAGTGAAATCAATGACGGCCGGCCGCGAGATACGCGAGCCAGTGGCGCTCCGCCCGGCGAAATGCCGCGACGAGTGCGAACGATACCGCAAGATAGATCAGCGCGGCGATTCCGAACGACTGGAACGCCATGTAGGTCGCGGAATTGGCGTCGCGCGCGACCTTCAGGATGTCGGGCACGGTCGCCGTGAACGCGACGGTGGTCGCATGCAGCATCAGGATCACCTCGTTGCTGTACAGCGGCAGCGCGCGGCGCAGCGCCGACGGCAGGATCACCCGGCGGTACATCGTGAACGGCGACATACCGTAAGCACGCGCCGCCTCGACCTCGCCGTGCGGAATCGCGCGAATCGCGCCGGCGAAGATCTCGGTCGTGTACGCGCAGGTGTTCAGCGCGAACGCGAGGATCGCGCAATTGAAACCGCTGCGGAAAAACGCGTCGAGCAGCGAGTGCGACCGCACGAACTCGAGGCTGTACATGCCCGTGTACATCAGCAGCAGCTGCACGTAGAGCGGCGTGCCGCGGAACACGTACGTGTAGAACCGCACCGGCATCGACAGCCACTTCTTCTTCGACACGCGCGCGACCGCGAGCGGCACCGCGCACACGAAGCCGAGCGAAATCGACGCGACGAGCAGCCACAGCGTCACCGCAAGGCCGGAGAGGCGCTGGCCGTCCCAGTAAAGGAACGCCTGGCCGAATTCCTGGAGGATCTCGATCATAGTTCTGCGTGCCGCACGCCCATGGAATAACGCTTCTCGAGCTGGATCAGCACGAGGTTGGAAACGGTCGTGATCGCGAGGTAGATCAGCGCCGCGACGAGGATGAAGAAGAACATGTTGAACGTGCTCTTGCCGGCGTCCTGCGCGGCCTTCACGACGTCCGCGAGACCGATGATCGACACCAGCGCGGTCGCCTTCACGAGCACCTGCCAGTTGTTGCCGATGCCGGGCAGCGCGAAACGCATCATCTGCGGAAACATGATCCGCACGAACACGCGCATCCCGCTCATCCCGTACGCCGCGCCGGCCTCGAGCTGGCCGCGCGGCACCGACAGGAACGCCCCGCGGAACGTCTCGGTGAAGTACGCGCCGTAGATGAAGCCGAGCGTCAGCACGCCGGCGACGAACGGGTCGATGTCGATCTGGTCCCAGCCGACGAGGTCGGTGAACTGGTTCAGCCAGATCTGGATGCTGTAGAACAGCAGCAGCATCAGGACGAGATCGGGCACCGAGCGGATCAGCGTCGTATAACCGGTCGCGATCGCTCGCAGCACCCGGTTGTGCGACAGCTTCGCCACCGCGCCGATCAGCCCCAGCGCCACCGCAGCGGCGAGCGACAGCACCGACAGCTCGATGGTCTGCACGGTGCCGGCCCAGAGGACAGGACCAAAGCCGTAAAGGAACACGCGCGTCTCCAGTGTTGATATGAACACCGGCACGCATACCTTCCCGCGCCGGGCTGACGCGGATAGTCGCAAGCGAAATTGATTGCCTCAAATCACAGTGCATGCGATTGCTGCGTCGCAGCAATTCGTCGCACCATTTGCAGGCAAGGCCTACGCCACTGTTTCAAAAGGAAAAAAGCCGCTTCCTGACAGTCGGATGACATGCAGGGAAGCGGACTTTTTGCAATTTTCCGGTCGCTTTTTCGATATAGCGCCGCGGGTGGTCTCACCGCCCCTTCAGGATGTCGGAGCGCGAAGTCGTATAGACAAGCCCGTCCGGGCCGAAATGAACGTTAAAGAATGCGTCGGTGTTCACGCCGTCCTCGAGCCAGCGCCAGCTCCACACCGTCTCGGGCTTCAGCGGATACTGCGCGATGTCGCCCGGCTTGCCGAGCAGGCGTCGCACTTCGTCCTCGGTCATTCCGGGACGCACCTTCGCGAAGTTCTCGGCGGTCAGCACCTGCGTCGCGCCCGTGTAGTGCCCGCTCGCGTCGAGGTCGACGAACCAGGTCTGGTTGCCCATCGGGCCGCGCGGATATTCGAGGCGCTTCGAGCCGTCGGTGAACGCGCGCTCGGTCTCGGGCTTGCCCATCGTGGCGCGCACGTCGGCTTCGGTCGATACGCCGGCCTTCAGCCCCTTGAGCAGCAGCGGCGCCGGCTTGATCGCGTTGAAAAAGTCCCTGATACGTTGCACGTCGAGATTGCCTTGCTTGTCGTCGCAGCCGGTCAGCGCCAGCGCGGCGGCCAGCATCGTCACGGGAAGCAGCCGGAAACGGAAAATCATCGGAAGAAATGCGCGTCGAGAAAACACGCGGCAAGGATACCCGTGCAACGCCAAAAGCGCGAGACGGGCGCGCGGCCCGTCTCGTGTTCACTGCATCGTTTCGGTTTGCACCTCGGCCTCGCGGCGTGCCTGCGGGGTGCGCGCCCCGGCTGGCACCGCCTTGATCCGGCGGCGCGTGCGCACCAGTTCGGCCAGTTGCCACGAACCGAGCGCCAGGCAGCCGAACAGCACCTCGCGGCCGCGCTTGACCAGCGCGAGCGACAGCGCCGTCTCGCGATCGACGCCGAACATCTGCGCGAGCAGCACGACGGTCGCCTCCTGCACGCCGAGGCCGCCCGGTACCATGAATGCCGCATGCCGCACGGCCTGCGTCATCGCCTCGATCGCGATCGCGCCGCCGATCGATACCGGATGGCCGAGCAGCGCGAGCGCCCAGTAGATTTCGAGCGCGCCGAGCACGTAGCCGGACAACTGCCAGAAGAACGCGCTGAACAGCAGCGACGTGCGCGACATCAGCGCGTCGATGTCGCCATCGAGGCGGCGGCCGTCGACGCCCTGCAGCAACCGGTGCGAATCGCCGAGCAGACGCCCCGCGAACCGCTCGATCGCATGGAAGATCCCGCCGCGACGCATCAACACGACGCCGAGCACCGGCAGCGGGAGCGTCAGCAGCAGCGCGAGGCCGATCGTGCCGCCGCCCATGTCGTGCGTCGTCGCGAGCAGCAGCACGAGGCCGAGCGCGGCGAATGCATACTGGACGACGATCGTCACCAGCACCTCGACGATCACCGACGCGGTCACGCGGCTCGCGTCGGGCACCTGCCAGCGCGCCATCCGGATCCCGACCAGCTCGCCGCCGATCCCGACCACCGGCAGCAGCCGGTTCACGGCTTCGCGCACGGTCGCGACCCACCACAGGAACGGCAGCGACGCGCGCCGGTCGAGCAGCTGGTGCCACGCATACGCGTCGAGCAGCAGCGGCAGCGCGTGGAACGGCACGAGCCACAGCAGCGCGAAACCGGCGCGCTCGAGCATCCGCGTCACGTCGCCGATACCTTCGTGCAAACCGAGCGCGAGCAGGATCCCGATGCCGATCGGCCAGCCGAGCCATTTGATCCACTTGGTCATGACGGCTGCGCCCCCGCTTCGCGCGACGCTCGCGTGCCGCACCGCGCCGCCGGCTGGCCGAACACGTCGGCAAAACCGCCGATCGCGACGCCCGCCGCCTTCAGTGCGGCCGCCACGCGCGGCGACAGCAGCGCGTCCAGTTCGTCGACCGGGCGGTAGTCGGCCATCGTCGGCGTGATCGGGCCGTCGCCCGCTTCCGCCGGATGACAGTAGATCTCGCCGACGCCGGGCGGCAGCGCCGCGAGCGCGTCGAGCAGCACGGCCTCGTCCATCGCGCCCGTATGCTCGATCCCGACCACATAGTCGTTATGCGCGAGCCCCGCGCGGTCGAGCCGCGCGCGCACCAGCGCGATCCACGGCTTGAGCAGCGCGGGCGCGCGCGTTTCGTACGGCAGCCGCACCGCGCGCAGCCCGTAATCGCGGCCGATCTCGATGATCATCGACAGCACGGTCGGATGCAGGTGGAAATGCTTGTGCGCGTTCACGTGGTCGAGCGGCAGGCCGCTCGCCGCGAACGCCTCGAACTGCGCGCGGATCTCGCGGCGCAGCTGCGCACGCACGTGCGGCAGGAAGAAGAAGCGGCAGCCGTCCTTCGCCATCGCATCGCCGAACCGCCCGTCGGGGCCGACGAGCGCGGGAATTTCATGCGCGGGCAGCGTGGCCGGCCCGTCCGCGAGAACGAGGTGCAGACCGACCGCGAGCGACGGCAGCCGCCGCGCGCGGTCGATCGCATCCTGCGCCGCGGGCGCACCGACCATCAGGCTCGCGGCGTTCAGCACGCCGTCGCGATGCGCGCGCTCGACCGCCGCGTTGACGCGCGGGTGCAGCCCGAAGTCGTCCGCGGTGAAGATCAGCGCCCGCTGCGTCGTCACGAATCAGGCCTCGTGCGCGCGCAGGAAGCGGAAGAACTCGACGCCTTCGCGCAGCCGGCGCTTCATCATGTCCCAGCTCGTCAGCATCTCGCGGACGATCTCCCAGATCTTCGACGGACGGAAGTAGAACTGGCGATAGAACTGCTCGAGGTGGTGATAGATCTCGTCGCGCGACAGGTGCGCATAGCCGATCGCCGCCAGCTGCACGCCTTCCTTGCTCACCAGGTTGATGGTCTTGTTCTCTTCCATCCAGCCGTTTTCCACGGCCTGCTTGTAGAGCGTCGTGCCCGGATACGGCGCGGCGAGCGACACCTGGATCGTATGCGGATTGATTTCCTTCGCGTACTCGATCGTCTTCTTGATGGTTTCCTGCGTCTCGCCCGGCAGGCCGAGAATGAAGGTGCCGTGGATCTTGATGCCGAGCTTCTTGCAGTCCGCGCTGAAGCGGCGCGCGAAATCGGTGCGCACGCCCTTCTTGATGTTCACGAGGATCTGGTCGTCGCCGGATTCGAAGCCGACCAGCAGCAGGCGCAGGCCGTTTTCCTTCATGACCTTCAGCGTCTTGTACGGCACGTTCGCCTTCGCGTTGCACGACCACGTCATGCCGAGCTTGCCCAGACCGATGGCGATGGCTTCGGCGCGCGGCAGGTCGTCGGTGAAGGTGTCGTCATCGAACATCAGTTCCTTCACTTCCGGCATGTTGTCGCGGATCCACTTCGCTTCGGCGAGCACGTTCTCGACCGAGCGCGTGCGGTAGCGATGGCCGCTGACCGTCTGCGGCCACAGGCAGAACGTGCAGCGCGACTTGCAGCCGCGGCCCGTATAGATCGACACGTACGGGTAATTCAGGTAGCCGATGAAGTAGTTGTCGATCTTCAGGTCGCGCTTGTAGACGGGCGCAACGAACGGCAGTTCGTCCATGTTCTCGAGGATCGGACGCGCTTCGTTGTGCTCGATCGAGCCGTCCTTCGCGCGCCAGCTCAAGCCCTTGATCTCGGGGAACGGCTTGCCTTCGGCGATTTCCTTGCAGGTGTAATCGAATTCCTCGCGGCACACGAAGTCGATCGCCTCGCTCGCCGTGAGCGAGTTGTGCGGATCGACCATCACCTTCGCGCCCACCATGCCGACCAGCATCGACGGCTTCATCTTCTTGAGATCCTGCGCGAACATCGCGTCGGTCGGGAACGACGGCGTGCTCGTGTGGATGATCACGAGGTCGTAGTCGTTGGCGATCTTCAGCGTCTCTTCGACCGACAGGCCGTCGGCCGGCGCGTCGACGACGCGGCTGCCCGGCACGAGCGCGGCCGGCTGCGCGAGCCACGTCGGGTACCAGAAGGAACGGATTTCGCGCTTCGCCTGGTAGCGCGAGCCGGCTCCGCCGTCGAAGCCGTCATACGAAGGGGCCTGCAAGAACAGCGTTTTCATGAATGCTCCGGTAGCCTGCATAGTTCGATTCGTTTCAACGATTCAGTCAATCAACCGCGGGCCGCCCTGCCGGCGCCCGCCTCTCTGTCATGTCGCGTCGCGCGGCGTTGCCGCGCGGCGCGTCTCGGCCTTCGGGCCGGATTCGATCGGGGCCGGGCGCATGGCCGGCTCCGTCGGGGAACACACCTCAGCGGCCGTCCCCGCCTTCCACTGCCGCCGTCGCGCGTTCACCGCCGACGACCGTCATCCTCGCGCCACGCCACACGACGTGCGTGCCGAACGCGGCCGCGAGCCATTCGAGCGCGAGCAGCGTGTCGCGCACCGCGACGAGCGGCAGATCGCGCCAGAACGCACGCCAGCCGTCCTCGCCGCGCGCGTGCAGCACGAGCCGCCCGAACGCGCCGACGACGGCCGCGCCACCCGCCAGCGTGCCGGCGACGGTGCCGTCGAGACGCAGCGCCAATGCCGCGCCGATCGCGAGCCACGGTACGGTAAACGTGATGAACAGGAACGCGAAGCCGGCCGGATTCAGCGAACGGATCGTGCGCAGCCAGCGCGTCTCGCGGTGCCAGAGCGGCCCGAACGACGGCTCGATCACGTCGGTCGCGACCTCGACCTCGGACAGCACGGTGCGCCGCCCGAGGCGGCGCGGCAGTTCGGCGAGCCAGAAATCGTCGGCCAGTTCGTCCTTCAGCGCGATGAAGCCGCCGATCCGGTCGAGCGTGTCGCGCGTCAGCGCGAGCGTCGCGCCGAAGCCAAAGCGGCTCGAGCGGCCGAGGTGCGTGATCCGTACCGACGGCGCGAACCAGGCATCGACGAACTGCGCACCGATCCGCGTCCAGAACCCGCCGACGCTGCGCGCATGATACAGGCACGTGACGACCCCGACCGACGCATCGGCGAGCGGCGCCGTCACGCGCTCCAGATAATCCGGCTGCACCGCGATGTCGCTGTCCGCGATCACGATGCGGCCGTACTTCGCGCGCTCCGCCAGATTGATCAGGTTGCTGACCTTCAGGTTCTTGCCGTGCACGCGCGCGTCGATCACGAGCGTGATGTCGCATTCCGGATAATCGGCGCGCAGCCGCTCGACCACGGCGATGGCCGGATCGGCCGCCGACGCGACCCCGAACAGCACTTCATGGCGCGGGTGGCGCTGCTCGCAGAACGTCGCGAGGTTCTCGTACAGGTGCGGCTCCGCGCCGCACAGCGGCTTGAGCACGCTGACGGGCTCGAAGCCGTCGCGCGCGGCGGTGCGCGGCGTGCGCGGACGCGGCGCGAACGCGGCAACGAGCGCATAGCCGGCCGCGGCCAGCGTAAACACCGTCAGGAGCCAGTCCAGCAACGTGACGGCCGGCGTCATGCGCGACGCTCTCCGGCAACGCGCGCGCCCTGCCGATCGATCGAACCGGGTTGAACGTGATTGGATATTCCGACAGCAACGAACGCGGGCACGACCCGACTCCTTGTTCCAGCAGCGTCTGTGTAAAGGGGAGGCACGGCCCGGTCCCCGAAGGCGGCCATGCCCGGCTTCGCGTGGCATATCCTCGCGCGATGCCCGGGACGGGATGCGGGAAGATTCGAATAGCTGCCATCGGCACAACATGGGCAGGCGCCGGATTTTATCAGCCCGCGCCGCCCCGCGCTCGGACGCCTCGCGAAACGGACTGGTGCAATTTCGGCAAAGCTGTGCGGCCGACGAACCATTCTGATACCACCTCGTTCACGTTAGCGTAAGCGCTTTGCAGGCATATTGCAGTCTTGAAAATCAAACGTTTCGTGGAATTTTGTGCGTCGATGCGAAGACATGCCCAATCGCCGTAAAGATTGGTAATTATTCTGAGATTAGGTTGATTCTTGCAACAATCGCCAGACCTTACCTTGCACCCCTGAAAGGCTCATGGGTATCCGTGCGTCGCCAGCGCGTTCCGGAACCCTTTGGCAAAATCGTCGGCATCTGTTGCGCATGCGCATCACCGCGCCCCTCCCCTTCGAAGGCCACCCGATGATTCCGTTTTCCGTACTCGATCTCGCCCCCATTCCCGTCGGTGCCGACGCCGCCCAGGCGTTCCGCAACACCGTCGATCTCGCGCAGCACGCGGAGCGTCTCGGTTACCGGCGCTACTGGCTCGCCGAACATCACAACATGCCCGGCATCGCGAGCGCGGCGACCGCCGTCGTGATCGGTCATGTGGCGGGCGCGACGAAGACGATCCGCGTCGGCTCGGGCGGGATCATGCTGCCGAACCATGCGCCCCTCGTGATCGCCGAGCAGTTCGGCACGCTCGCGTCGCTGTATCCGGGGCGCATCGACCTCGGGCTCGGCCGCGCGCCCGGCACCGACCAGACCACGTCGCGCGCGCTGCGCCGCGACCTGATCGGCAGCGCCGACGCGTTTCCGGACGACGTCGCCGAGCTGCAGCGCTACTTCGCGGAACCGGTGCCCGGCCAGCGCGTGCGCGCGGTGCCCGGCGCGGGGCTGGACGTGCCCGTGTGGCTGCTGGGTTCGAGCCTCTTCAGCGCGCAGCTCGCCGCGATGCTCGGGCTGCCGTTCGCATTCGCGTCGCACTTCGCGCCGGACTACCTGATGCGCGCGCTCGAGCTTTATCGCGCGCAGTACCGGCCGTCGGCCGCGTGGCCGAAACCGCATGCGATGGTCGGGGTCAACGTGTTCGCGGCCGATACCGACGACGAGGCGCGGCGCCTCTTCACATCGCTGCAGCAGCAGTTCATCAACCTGCGCCGCGGCACGCCGGGCAAGCTGCCGCCGCCCGTCGACACGCTCGAGGCGAGCGAGTTCGAACTCGCGAACGTCGCGCACGCGCTGTCGTTCGCGGCTGTCGGCTCGCGCGACACGGTGCGCGACAAGCTGCGCGACCGGATCGCGCAAACGGGCGCGGACGAGGTCATCATCACCGCGCAGATCCACGATCACGCCGCGCGGGTGCGCTCGTTCGAACTGGCGGCACAGATCCGCGACGAACTCGCGAACGAAACCCGCTGACCGGGCGGGTGCGCCCGTGCAGGCGTCACTGCGGGTGCACCGTCTCCATGCCTTCGAGCAGCGCCTTGTGGAACGCGTCCGGGTCCTGGATCTGCGGCGCGTGCCCGAGCGCCGGGAATTCGACGAGCTGCGCGCCGGGAATCGCCGCCTGCGTGCGTTTCGCGAGCTCCGGGTAACGGCCGAGCTTCGCGTGCACCTCGGGCGGCGCCACGTCCTTGCCGATCGCGGTCGTGTCCTTGTCGCCGATCAGCAGCAGCGTCGGCACGCGGATCGCGCCGAGTTCGTAGACCACCGGCTGCGTGAGGATCATGTCGTAGATCAGCGCGGAGTCCCACGCGACCGCGTCGCGGCCCGGGCCGCGATACATGCCGGCGAGCATCTGCACCCAGCGCTCGTAGGACGGCGCCCACTTGCCCGCGTAGTAGGTCGCCTGCTCGTAGCGGCGGATGCCGTCCGCCGTCGTCTTCTGCTCGCGTGCATACCAGTAGTCGACCGACAGCGGCGGCACGCCGAGCGCTTTCCAGTCCTCGAGGCCGATCGGGTTCACCAGCACGAGCTGCTCAGTCGCCTTCGGGTACATCAGCGCGTAGCGCATCGCGAGCATCCCGCCCGTCGAATGGCCGACGATCGTCGCCGACTTCACGCCGATCGACTCGAGCAGCGCATGCGTGTTGCGCGCGAGCTGCTGGAAGCTGAACTGGTAGCGCTCGGGCTTCGACGATTTGCAGAAGCCGATCTGGTCCGGCGCGATCACGCGATAGCCGGCGCGGCTCAGCACGCCGATCGTGTCCTCCCACGTCGCCGCGCAGAAGTTCTTCCCGTGCAGCAGCACGACGGTGCGGCCGTTCGGGTGCGCCGGCTGCACGTCCATGTACATCATCTCGAGGGTTTCGCGCTGGGACACGAACGCGTAGCGGTGCACCGGCTCCGGATAGGCGAAGCCTTCCAGGCGGGGGCCGTACACGGGCCCGTCGTTACCGGCCGGCGCCGGGACGGCGGCCGCGGCTGGCGTCGCGCATGCGGCAGCGACACCCGCGCCGAGCACGGCGGCGCGCGCGAGGGACAACATCTTGCAAATCGAAGGCATGGCGATCACGGTAAAGGGAAATGCACGCGGGCAGCCAGGCGGCTGCGCGCCCCGCGATTCTACGCGGTCGGGCTGACGACGGCGCGCAACACTCGATGACCGCGCGACTTCCGCGCACGCGACGATCTCGGGTATCGTGTGACGTGACCCTGAAACGCCTGCAGGCGAACGCTCATGAAAAACGTCCTCAGCATTCAGTCGCACGTCATCTACGGACACGCCGGCAACAGCGCGGCCGTGTTCCCGATGCAGCGCCTCGGCGTCAACGTCTGGCCGCTCAACACCGTCCAGCTGTCGAATCACATGCAGTACGGCCACTGGGCCGGCAGCGCGATCGACGCCGCGAAGATGGAGCAGCTCGTCGACGGCGTCGCCGCGATCGGCGCGCTCAAGCGCTGCGACGCGGTGCTGTCCGGCTTCGTCGGCTCGCCGGCGCAGGCGCGCGCGACGGTCGAGATCGTGCGCACGGTGAAGGCGATGAACCCGAACGCGTGGTACTTCTGCGACCCGGCGCTGGGCCAGACGGGCGGCATCCGGCCCGAACCCGGCGTCGAGGAATTCATCGTCCAGGAGATGCCGACGCTCGCGGACGGCATGTCGCCGAACCACACCGAGCTGCAGAAGCTCGCCGGGCGGCGCATCGAGACCGTCGCCGAAGCCGTCGACGCCTGCCGCGCGCTGATCCGCCGCGGCCCGAAGATCATCCTCGTCAAGCACCTGCACGACCGCAACAGCCCGGCCGACCGCTTCAACATGCTCGCCGTCACCGAGACCGAAGCGTGGATCGGCCAGCGCCCGCTGTATGCGTTTCCGCGCCATCCGGTCGGCGTCGGCGACCTCACCAGCGCGATCTTCGTCGCGCGCCGGCTGCGCGGCGATTCGGTGCGCGCCGCGTTCGAGCACACGCTCGCGGCCGTGCACGCGGTCGTGAAGGCGACCTACGACGCGCGCCGCTACGAGCTCGAACTCGTTGCCGCGCAGGATGAAATCGCGCGCCCGAGCGAATGGTTCGGCGCGTGGGTGACGGACGCCTGACGCCGCCGCATCCGCGTCGCCGGCGCGCGCGATCTGCTGTTCTGCTGTTCTGCTGTTCTGCTGTCCGCATCCCCGCTTCCCTTGCATCACGACCGTCGGCCGTTGTCCGTTCAATGCCGCGCGTGCAAACGTTTCCGGACTTCACATGAATGACACCGAATACTCGCTATGCTCGCGGCGGCACGACTGGCGCAGCCGCATCCTGCGCCGCGGACGCGCCCGTTATTTCCCGCATGTCCCGCCAACCGGCTCCCCCTTTAACGCACGATAACGACCATGACCCGATCGAACCGTCGTGACTTCCTGCGCGTCGCCGCCGGCACTGCCGGCGCCGCCGCGCTGAACCTGTTCCCGCCCGTGATCCGCGATGCGCTCGCCATTCCCGCGAACCGCCGTACCGGCACGATCCGCGACATCGAACACATCGTGATCCTGATGCAGGAGAATCGCTCGTTCGACCATTACTTCGGCACGATGCGCGGTGTCCGCGGCTTCGGCGACCCGCGCCCGCTGCGTCTCGCGAACGGCAAGTCGGTGTTCCACCAGCCGGTCGGCCCGGCCGAGCTGCTGCCGTTCCACCCGGGCGCCGACAAGCTCGGCCTGCAGTTCCTGCAGGACCTGCCGCACGGCTGGCAGGACATGCACGCCGCGTGGAACAAGGGCCGCTACGACCAGTGGGTGCCGAACAAGGGCACCACGACGATGGCGTACCTGAAGCGCGACGACATCCCGTTCCACTATCAGCTCGCCGATGCGTTCACGATCTGCGACGCGTACCACTGCGCGATCCCGAGCTCGACCGACCCGAACCGCTATTACATGTGGACCGGCTACGTCGGCAACGACGGCACGGGCGGCGGCCCGGTGCTCGGCAACGAGGAAAAGGGCTACGGCTGGACGACTTATCCGGAAGTGCTCGAGCAGGCCGGCGTGTCGTGGAAGATCTACCAGGACGTCGGCACGGGGCTCGACGCGAACGGCTCGTGGGGCTGGACGCAGAACCCGTACATCGGCAACTACGGCGACAACGCGCTGCTCTACTTCAACCAGTACCGCAGCGCGCTGCCCGGCACGCCGCTGTACGAAAAGGCGCGCACCGGCACCAACATCAGCGCCGGCGGCACGCTGTTCGACGTGCTGCAGCAGGACGTGAAGAACGGCACGCTGCCGCAGGTGTCGTGGATCTGCGCGCCGGAAGCCTATTCGGAGCACCCGAACTGGCCGGCGAACTACGGCGCGTGGTACATCGAGCAGGTGCTGAAGGCGCTCGTGTCGAATCCGGACGTGTGGAGCAAGACCGCGCTCTTCATCACGTACGACGAAAACGACGGCTTCTTCGACCACGTGCAGCCGCCGTTCGCGCCGCAGTCGCGCGACAACGGGCTGTCGACGGTCGCGACGACCAACGAGGTGTTCGCCGGCGACGCGTCGCACATGGCCGGCCCGTACGGGCTCGGGCCGCGCGTGCCGATGCTGGTGGTGTCGCCGTGGACCAAGGGCGGCTGGGTCTGTTCGCAGACCTTCGATCACACGTCTCTGCTGCAATTCATCGAAGCGCGCTTCGGCGCGCAATACGCGGTCACCGCGGCGAACGTGTCGCCGTGGCGCCGCACGGTGTGCGGCAACCTGACGTCCGCGTTCGACTTCGCGACGCCCGATGCAAGCTGGCCGCAGCTCCCGGACACGAGCGGCTACGCGCCGCCCGACCGCAACCGTCACCCCGACTACATCCCGGTGCCGCCGGTCGTCCAGCATCTGCCGAAGCAGGAGGCCGGCCTGCGTCCGGCGCGCGCGCTGCCGTATGAACTGTTCGTGCACGGCCGGATCGACAATGCGAGCGGCCAGTTCCGGCTGACCTTCGCGAACACCGGCACCGCGGGCGCGGCGTTCCAGGTTCAGGCGCGCAATCGCGTCGACGGCCCGTGGACCTACACGGTCGACGCCGGCAAGCGGCTTTCCGACACGTGGAGCCCGGCGCCGTCGCTCGGCCTGTACGACCTCGACGTGTACGGCCCGAACGGCTTCTATTGCCACTTCCGCAGCCCCGCCGCGTTGGCGGTCGGCCCCGCGAGCGTCAACCCCGAGGTGATCTACGGCTACGACGTCGCGAACGGCAACATCACGCTGCGCCTGATGAACCGCGGCCACAAAGCCGTGCGGCTCAAGGTGACGAACGCCTACGGCCACGGCCACGCGCGTGAGTTCGACCTCAAGCCGGGCACGCACGTCGACGACTACTGGGACCTGCGCGGCAGCAACGGCTGGTACGACCTGACCGTCAGCGACGGCAAGCCGCTCGGCTTCCAGCGCCGCTTCGCGGGCCACGTCGAGACCGGCCGCCCGAGCACCAGCGACCCGGCCATCCGCACGACCTCGGCGCACGACGACGCCGAAGCCGCATCGGACGCGCTGTCCGACTGACGGCTCTCATGACGCGGCGCGGCCCCGGCGGGCCGCGCCGTGTTCTCACTCCGCACCGCCGCCCGCCTCCCCGCCCGTCGCGCTCGCGACGGGAAACTCCCGATACCGGCCATCCGCGCTCGCGTGGAAGCTATGCGCAAATCCGCACCGAATGCGCGGCAAATTCCCAAGACCCGCACATATCGGCGACCTATATATCGAGGCGATCGGGGCTCCTCGCAGAGCCTGACGGGAGATTCTTCCGGGAAGCATCAGCATGCCGACCTCCCCGCCCGATTCCGAGAAGCGGTCGAACCGCCCGCCCGTCGCACGCGCCCGGCCCGCCGGCTGCGTGCGGTATCCACCCGCTGGTGTAAGAACAAGAGGAACGAACATGAAATTGCGTCATTCCCTGTTGTCGGTATCGGTCGTATCCGCGGTAGCTCTCCTCTCGCAACAGGCCGCTCAGGCGGCCGACTCGACCGACGTGAAGGTCGGCTTCGCCGCGCCGCTCACCGGCGTGAACGCCGGTTACGGCAAGGATCTCCAGAACGGCGTGCAGCTCGCGCTCGACGATGCGGCCGCGCAGAAGATCCAGATCGCCGGCAAGCCCGCGCACTTCAATCTCGTCGTGCAGGACGATCAGGCCGACCCGCGCATCGGCGTGCAGGCGGCCCAGGCGCTCGTCGACCAGAACGTGTCGGTGGTGGTCGGCCACTTCAACTCGGGCACGACGATTCCGGCGTCGGTGGTCTACGACAAGGCCGGCATCCCGGTGATCGACCCGGCCGCGACCAATCCGACGCTCACGTCGCGCGGGCTCGCGAACATGTTCATGGTGATCGCGACCGACGGCCAGAACGCCGGCAACGCGGGCAAGTACGCCGTGGACGTGACCAAGGCGAAGCGCATCGCGATCATCGACGACCGCACCGCGTTCGGCCAGGGCGAGGCCGACGAGTTCGAGAAGGCCGTGAAGGCGGCCGGCGGCAACATCATCGGCCGCGAGTTCACCAGCAACCAGGCGGTCGACTTCCGCGCGCAGATCACGAGCCTGAAGGGCAAGAACCCCGACCTGATCTTCTTCGGCGGTCTCGACTCGCTCGCCGCAAACTTCATCAAGCAGATGCGCCAGCTCGGGCTGAACGCGCAGTTCGTCGGCGGCGGCGGCGTGAAGGACAACGAGTTCATCAAGATCGCCGGCCCGGCCGCGGAAGGCGCGATGGCGTGGGAATACGGACGACCGCTCGACGAGCTGCCGCAGGGCAAGGATTTCGAGCAGCGGTTCAAGAAGCGCTTCGGCGTCGACGTGCTGTCGTATGCGCAGTTCGGCTACGACGCGGCGTGGGCGGCGATCAAGGCGATGCAGGCGGTCAACTCGACCGATCCGAAGGTCTATCGCCCGGCGTTGAAGAAAGTCGACTTCGAAGGTGTCACCGGCCGCATCTCGTTCGCGAACGACGGCTCGCTGAAGAGCGGGATGTCGACGCTGTATCAGGTGAAGAGCGGTGCGTGGAAGACCATCGTGACGAAGGGAGGCTGATCGAGCGGGATGGGCGGCTTGGACAGCCAGGCCGCCGGGGCGCGGGCGGTGGCGGGAACGCCGCCCCGCCTTCACACGCGCGAGGCGGATACCGACGAATGGGTAGCCGGCAATAAAACGATCGGCGCAATCGCGCCGATCTTATACGATGACTGATGTTATTTCGGCGATATTCGCCGTTGCCCGCGGCAATGCGCGGGCCGTCTCGTCAGCTGGCCTGCGTATCGCGTTCCGCTTCGGCCGCCTCGTGCGCGCGGCGCAGCCGCTCGCGGCTGTTGGTCAGGTGCGTGCGCATCGCGGCACGCGCGGCTTCCGGGTCGTGACGCGCGATCGCCTCGTAAATGTCTTCATGCTCGTGATTGAGCCGGCCGACATAGCGCTCGAGGTCGTCACCGGCGAAGCGCGCCGAATTCACGCGCGTGCGCGGAATGATCGACGCGCCGAGCTGCGTCATGATGTCGACGAAATAGCGGTTGCCGGTGGACTGCGCGATCTGCAGGTGGAACTGGAAATCGAGCTGGGCCGTGTCGCGGCCGCCACCCGCCCCCGACGCGATCGCGTCGAGCGCACGCCGCAGCGCGGCGAGGTCGGTATCGTTCGCGCGCTGCGCCGCGAGGCTCGCGCATTCGCTTTCGAGACTGATGCGCAGCTCGAGCACGGCAAGCACGTCGCGCAGCGTCGTGATGGTCGCGGGATCGATGCCGAGCGTCTGGCGGCGCGTCGGTTCGAGCACGAAGCTGCCGATCCCGTGGCGCGTCTCGATGAGGCCGCTCGCCTGCATCCGCGAGATCGCTTCGCGCACGACCGTGCGGCTGACGCCCTGCGCCGCCATGACTTCGGTTTCGGTCGGCAGCTTGTCGCCGGGACGCAGCGTGCCGTTTTCGATCTGCGCGGTCAGCGCGTCGACGACATCTTGTGCGAGGCTGCGTGCGCGACGGCGCGGCGCTGCGGGAAGCGTGGGCACGGACATGAGGCCGGTTCCTTTTTGAATGATCGTAATGTGAGCCGAGGGTTTACGCGGGGTTTGAGCGAACGCCGATGATTCATTATACTGCGTCACAAGTCATCCGACGACTGATGATCGAGCCACGGATCTCCTGTCGACCGAGGCCGGCGTACAAGCACCTGCCAGGTCCCGTGGTTCGCGATCGGCCGACATTCGCGCTTCTGCGCGGCTGCCGGCGCCCGGTTTCACGGTCGACCGAAGCGCGCATCCGCGCTTGTTCCGGTCCGCCGCGACACCGGCATCGAGCGGGTCGCCCCCACCCTTTCGGGTTGCTGTCGACATGCGGGGCTTGCGCGCCGCGCACGTCGGTTGTCGAATGATCGCACCTCCCGCCGCGCGCGGCAAAGCTTTTGCCGCACGGCATTGCCCACACTTTCGCCATCGCCGCCATGAACGCCGTCACTGCCTCGCCTTCCCACGACACGCCGCGCATCGTCGACCTGCAAGCCATTCCGGTCGCCGGCCACGACAGCATGCTGCTCAACCTGAGCGGTGCGCACGGCCCGTTCTTCACCCGCAACCTCGTGATCCTGAAGGACAGCGCGGGCCGCACCGGCGTCGGCGAGGTGCCGGGCGGCGAAAGCATCCGCCGCACGCTCGAGGATGCGCGCGCGCTCGTCGTCGGTCAGCCGGTCGGCAACTACCATGCGGTGCTCAACGACGTGCGGCGGACCTTTGCCGACCGCGACGCGAGCGGCCGCGGCCTGCAGACTTTCGACCTGCGCACCACGATCCACGCGGTCACCGCGCTCGAGGCCGCGCTGCTCGACCTGCTCGGCCAGCATCTCGGCGTGCCCGTGGCCGCCCTGCTCGGCGAGGGACAGCAGCGCGAGCGCGTCGAGATGCTCGGCTACCTGTTCTACGTCGGCGACCGCACGCAAACCGCGCTGCCCTACCGCGATGGCCGCGGCGCGACCGACGACTGGACGCGCGTACGCGACGAGGCCGCGCTGACGCCCGAGGCGGTCGTGCGCCTCGCCGAAGCCGCGCATGCGCGCTACGGTTTCAACGATTTCAAGCTGAAGGGCGGCGTGTTCGAAGGCGCACGCGAGGTCGAAGCCGTGACGGCGCTCGCCGAGCGCTTCCCCGAAGCGCGCGTGACGCTCGATCCGAACGGCGCGTGGTCGCTCGACGAGGCCGTGCGGCTGTGCCGCGACCTGCATCACGTGCTCGCGTATGCGGAAGATCCGTGCGGTGCGGAAAACGGCTACTCGGGCCGCGAGGTGATGGCCGAATTCCGCCGCTCGACCGGCCTGCCGACGGCGACCAACATGATCGCGACCGACTGGCGGCAGATGGGCCACGCGGTGCAGCTGCAGGCGGTCGACATCCCGCTCGCCGACCCGCACTTCTGGACGATGCAGGGCTCGGTGCGCGTTGCGCAGATGTGCCGCGACTGGGGCCTCACGTGGGGCTCGCATTCGAACAACCACTTCGACGTGTCGCTCGCGATGTTCACGCACGTCGCGGCCGCCGCGCCCGGTCAGGTCACCGCGATCGACACGCACTGGATCTGGCAGGACGGCGAACGGCTGACGCGCGAGCCGCTGAAGATCGAGAATGGGCTCGTGGAAGTGCCGAAGCGTCCGGGTCTCGGCATCGACATCGACATGGATGCGGTCGCGGTCGCGCACGAGCTGTACAAGCAGCACGGCCTCGGCGCGCGCGACGATGCAGCCGCGATGCAGTATCTGATTCCGGGGTGGACGTTCAACAACAAGCGCCCCTGCCTCGTGCGCTGAGCACCGGACGAGCCGGGCGGCGGGTCCGCCCGGTCGAGAGACTAGCCGGCCGCCCCGATCCCCCGCGCCATTCCCGCCGCGGCGAACACGATGACCATGACGAGCACGGCCTGCCAGTGGCCGATCCGCACGTAGGTGCGTGCGCGGCCCAGATCGGGCATCTGCTGCTGCCGCGCGGCGATGCGCCAGCGGATCAGCCCGAGCATCGGCACGATCTCGAGCAGCAGGATCAGCACGAGCGCGGTCATCTTGAGATGAAAGAGCGGCTCGTGAAGGTAATACGCGGCGCCCTTCTCGAAACCGCCGAACGCGCGCGTGAGTCCCGTCGCGATCAGCACCAGCGCGGACAATCCCCAGGCCGCGTCGGCCTTGAACACGCCGGGCAGGTCGGCGGCCTGCGCCGACGCGATGACCCGGCGCAGCGCCCGGTTGCGCCCCGCGATCGCGGCAAACGCGACGCCGAACGCCATCAGGTGAACGGCTGCCAGCAACCAGCGAACGATCATTGCGCCTCCTTGTCGCCCGCGCGCCGCGCAGGCCTTGTCAGACGATCTGCTTGAGCGCGGCGTCGAGCGCGAGCACCGCCACGCGGTCGCCCTCGGTCGCGAGCGGCGCGCGCATCACGATCTGCCGGTTATGACCGACGGCCGCCGGCGAATCCCACAGCAGTTCCACCTTCGGCCGCCGAAACAGGCTGCCGCGACGCGGCGGCACGGCGGCCGCCTGCGCACCCTGCTCGGCTTCGGCGGCCGTGCTCCGGCCGGGCCAGCGGACCGACAGTTCGCGCGCGTCGTACTGGCCGACCTTGCGGCTCTCCATCCAGACGATCGCGGTACGCGTGAGCGTATCGAGCGAGATCGCGTAGCGGCCGACCGCGAAGCGGCGCGCGGCCACGTTGGTGCGCCACAGCGGCCGCGGGCGGCACATCCACACGATCGCCGCATACAGCGCCGGCGCGGCGACGAGCCAGCCGTTGGTCGCCGTCACCGCGTGCAGCGCACGGCGCCAGCCGGCCGCCCACGCGAACGCGCCGATGGACCACACGGCAAACAGGAAACCGATCAGCGCGAAGACCCGCAGCGCCTGTCGCAGCCACTGCGGCAGCGGATGGAACGGCCGCTCGGCGCGCGCGACGGCGCCCGGCAGCGCGAGCAGCAGGAAGATCAGCACGAGATAGACGAACGCCCATGGCGACGACACCATCGCCGACAGCGACGCGCGATAGCCCATCTGGGACATCGAGAACAGCCAGCGCGCGAGCAGCACGAGACCGATCGCGCGCAACGCGAAGATCACGCCGGCGCCGGGGGCCGGCGCTGCGCGCGTGGTTTTCGATCTCGCCAAGACTGCTCTCCTCTCGATGTTCGTGCGGGGCCGGATTTCGCGGCACGGCCATTATAGGGACATTACCGTCTGGACAGACGGCCGGATGGCGTGCCGGACCGCTTCCGGGGCCGTTCGCGGCGCCGGGCGCGGCGAGAATACAACAGATCGGCGCCGCAGATGTGACAACGCCCCGCCGGGGACCCGGACGGGGCGTCGATGACGGCCTCAGCCGCAGTGCGGCCGGCGCTCCGGCATCAGCTTGCGTTGACTTCGCGCAGCACCGTGCGGCGCTTCTGGCGCAGCAGTTCCTCGTAGCCCTTCACGTAGTTCTGCGCCATCACCTTCGACGAGAAACGTGCTTCGAACGCGGCGCGCACCTTCTCGCGCGGCAGCGTATCGAGGCGCTTGAGCGCCGCGACGGCCGACAGTTCGTCTTCGACGACGAAGCCCGACACGCCGTTTTCGATCACTTCCGGCACCGAACCGCGCTTGAATGCGATCACCGGCGTGCCGCAGGCCATCGCCTCGATCATCACCAGGCCGAACGGCTCCGGCCAGTCGATCGGGAACAGCAGCGCGTGCGCGTTGCCCAGGAATTCGGTCTTTTCCGACTCGCTGATTTCGCCGATGTACTCGACGTGCGGCAGGGCGAACAGCGGCTTGATCTTCTCTTCGTAGTACGCGCGGTCGGCCTTGTCGAGCTTCGCGGCGATCTTGATCGGCAGGCCGGCCTGCTCGGCGATGCGAATCGCGGTGTCGACGCGCTTCTCCGGCGAGATGCGGCCGAGGAACGCGAGGTAGCTCGGCTTCACGTTCGGGATCGGCGTCAGCAGGTTTTCCGGCAGGCCGTGATACACGGTCGACAGCCAGTTCGCCTGCGGCAGCGGGATGCGCTGGTTGTCGGAGATCGACACGACCGGCACGTCGCTGAACGCGTTGAAGATCGGCTGCAGTTCCGGCAGGTCGAGACGGCCGTGCATCGTCGTCAGATGCGGGACCGGCTGGCGCGAGAACAGCGAGAACGGGTAGTAGTCGATGTGGCAGTGCAGGACGTCGAACTCTTCCGCACGGCGGCGCACTTGCTCGAGGAGCAGCATGTGCGGAGCCATCACGTCGCGGATCGTCGGGTCGAGGCGCAGCGCCTGCGGCCAGCACGCTTCGAGCTTCGCCGACGTTTGCGAATCGCCGCTCGCGAAGAGCGTGACGTCATGCCCCATCTCGACGAGAGCTTCGGTGAGGTAGGACACCACTCGCTCGGTACCACCGTACAGTTTCGGGGGCACCGCTTCGTGCAACGGAGCGATTTGGGCGATTCGCATGCGTAACTCCTAAAAAATCGGCTAAAAACCAGGTATGGGTCGGCAACCTGCCGGCGGTCCGGGCTGGATGCATGTCGTCCGAAAGTCGGACGAATCAGCCTGCCGGGGGCGTCGAACCCGCGCTGCTCAAGGAGCGTCGGCGACGCGACAGGCATAGAACGTTTGAAACGAAGACCCGTTGACAGGGGTTCGTAAAAACCTGGAATCGAACCCGGAGCCGATTATCTAGGGTTAATCCCGATACGGCGCACAACATTTCAAACACTTTACTTTGTTACAAAGGTGCAACACTTTGCAACCCGCGGACTTGGGCGTCCGTTCTAGAGTGGAAGGCCCTTTTGGCGTTCCGAGCCATCCCCCGCCGCCGGCATCGCGATTCCGGCGCATGCGGCAGGACAGGATGCCGGATTTTATCTCAAAATTGATCGCGCGCCCCTGACCAAGGCAAGATTCGCGCAGCGCAATGCACGGCCTTGTTTACAATGCCGGATTATTCAGTCCGGGCGACCGTGGGCTGCGATCCATCGATCAGCTCAATCACCGAATCACCGCACGCATATTTTGGAATCTCTCACCCCTGCCCAGCGCAACGCCCACAACGCGAAGCTGTCGAGCTACGCGCATCGGCCGATCGCGTTCCTGTTCCGCTACATCCGCCTGCATCCCGTCGCGCACCTGGTCGTGCTCTGCAGCGTGGTGGCCGCCGTCGGCTGCGCGCTCGGCTCGCAATACGCGATCAAACACCTGATCGACGTGCTCGCGACCGGGCGTCATCATCCGGGCCCGTTGTGGAGCGCGTTCGCGCTGCTCGTCGGGCTGATCGCGGCCGACAACCTGCTGTGGCGCGTCGGCGGCTGGGTCGCCGCGCACACGTTCGTCGCGGTTACCGGCGACCTGCGGCGCGACCTGTTCCAGTACCTGATCGGCCACTCGCCGACGTACTACTCGGAAAAGCAGCCGGGCACGCTCGCGAGCCGCATCACCGCCACGTCGAACGCCGTCTATACGTCCGAGAACACGATGGCGTGGAACGTGCTGCCGCCGTGCATCGCGGTGATGGGCGCGATCCTGATGATCATCGTCGTGAACCCGCTGATGGCCGCCGGCCTGCTCGGCTGTTCGGCCGTGCTCTCGATCGTGCTGTTCAAGCTCGCCGGGCGCGGATCCGCGCGCCATCACGCGTTCGCGTCGAAGGCCGCCGCGGTCGACGGCGAGCTCGTCGACGTGATCGGCAACATGGGCCTCGTGCGCGCGTTCGGGATGACGCTGCGCGAACAGAAGCGCTTCGGCGCGACGGTGAAGGCCGAGATGGACGCGCGCCAGCAAAGCCTGCTCTATCTCGAGAAGCTGCGCCTGCTGCACGCGGTGATCACCGCAATGCTGTCCGCCGGCCTGCTCGGCTGGGCGCTGTGGCTGTGGGACCAGGGCCGCGCGACCTCCGGCGACATCGTGCTCGTCAGCTCGCTCGGCTTCACGATCCTGCACGGCACGCGCGATCTGGCGGTCGCGCTCGTCGACGTCACGCAGCACGTGGCACGCCTGTCCGAAGCCGTAAAGACGCTGCTCGAGCCGCACGGGATGCCGGACCGATCCGACGCGCAACCGCTGTCGGCCAAGGGCGGGCGCGTCGATTTCGAACGCGTGACGTTCGCATATCCGCACCGCCGCGCGATCCTCGATCACTTCGATCTCCATATCGAACCGGGCCAGCGCGTCGGCCTGATCGGCAAGTCGGGCGCCGGCAAGTCGACCGTGCTCGCGCTGCTGCAGCGCTTCTACGACACGCAGGACGGCGCCGTGAAGGTCGACGGGCAGGACGTGAAGGCAATCACGCAGGACAGCCTGCGGCACGCGATCGCGCTCGTGCCGCAGGACATCTCGCTGCTACACCGGACCATTTACGACAACATCGCATACGGCCGGCCCGAAGCGACCCGCGACGAAGTGCTCGCCGCCGCGCGCGACGCCCGCTGTTCGGAGTTCATCGAGGCGATGCCGGAAGGCTATGACACGATCGTCGGCGACCGCGGCGTGAAGCTGTCGGGCGGCCAGCGCCAGCGCATCGCGATCGCCCGCGCGATCCTGAAGAACGCGCCGATCCTGCTGCTCGACGAAGCGACGTCCGCGCTCGACAGCGCATCCGAGGAAGCGATCCAGAGCGCGCTCGACCGCCTGATGGTCGGCCGCACGGTGATCGCGATCGCGCACCGGCTGTCGACGCTGCGCAACTTCGACCGGATCATCGTGATGAGCAACGGCAAGGTGATCGACGACGGCAGCCCCGACGTGCTGCGCAACCGCCCGGGCCTGTACCGCGACCTGCTCGCGAAGCAGCACGGCCGCCATCACGCGCCCGACGGCACCGCACCGACCGGCGAACGCGTGGCCTGACACAGCGCCGCGCAGCCGACAAAAAAAGCCGCCGTGCTTCGCGCACGGCGGCTTTTTTCATGGCATTGACCCGTCCTGAAATAGGTTGACACTTTTTCGCCGAGACGAAGAGGTGGCAATTGGAACAAGGGATCAAGCGGACG